>QJVU01000540.1 GCA_003235605.1 Planctomycetota bacterium
AGAGGCTGCCCTAGAAAGTCCTCCAGGAAGATGATGGAAGTCCTCACGTACCCGGACCCGCTGCTGCGCCGAAGCGGGCGGAGCATCACCGAGTTCGACGACGGCCTCAAGACCACGGTCGAGAACATGCTGGAGACCATGTACCAGTACCGGGGCGTCGGACTGGCCGCCCCGCAGGTGGGCCTGGACCTGAACCTGCTGGTGCTGAACCCCACCGGCGCCGCGGACGAGGCCGATGACCAGCGGGTGCTGGTGAACCCGAAGATCAAGAGCCGCAAGAAGCTGGAGTACGGCGAGGAGGGCTGCCTGTCCTTCCCGGGGATCTACGCCGAGGTGGAGCGCCATCGGGACATCGTCGTGGAGTACCAGGACGCCGACGGCGCACCCCACGAGGAGAAGCTCGAGGGCTTCCTCGCCCGCATCGTCCTTCACGAGATGGATCACCTGAATGGCGTCCTGTTCGTGGACCGCCTCTCTCCCGGCGAGCGCATCCGGGTGCGCACCCAGCTGGCCGAGCTGGAACGGCGCTTCGCCGAACGGGCGTAGCAAACCACCACGGCTGTGGCATGCGCATCATTGCCGGCCTCGACGCGCTGAAGCAACTGGACCTCAGGGGTCAATACGGCGACAGCGTCGAAGCCTGCTCGGTGGTGACGGTGGGTGTCTTCGACGGCGTGCACCTGGGGCATCTCCGCCTCCTTCACGAGCTGCGGGAGATGGCCTCCCTCCTGGGGGCGGTTCCCACGGTGATCACCTTCCGACAACATCCCGACGAGCTGCTCAAGGGCAAGGCACCGCCCCCCATCATCAGCGTCCCCCACCGCCTGCGTCTGCTCCGCCGCAGCGGCGTGGAGCGGCTGGTGCTCCTCGACTTCGACGACCGGCTCCGGGAGCTGACCGCCCGGCGCTTCGCCGAGGAAGTGCTGGCGCGGGATCTCAATACCACGGGCCTGCTCCTGGGCTTCGACTCCGCCCTGGGCAAGGACCGCGAGGGCACGCCGGCGCGCTTCCGGGACCTGGGCGACGAGCTGGGCTTCGAGGTCCGCGAAGGCGAACCGTTCGTCGTGGAAGGCAGACCGGTGTCCTCCACGATGATCCGGAACGCCATCCAGACCGGCGACCTGGACCTCGGCCAGCGCCTCCTGGGCCGCTGGCCATCGGCCTTCGGCACCGTGGTCAAGGGCGACGGGCGCGGCAGAAGCCTGGGGTTTCCCACCGCCAACGTCCATCCCCAGAGTTTCGTGCTGCCGCCCAACGGGGTCTACGCCGTGGAGGTGCTCCACGATGGCGAGCAGTATCCGGGGGTCGCGAACCTTGGGATCCGACCGACGTTTGCCGCCGGGGCAAAGGCGAAGGGAGAGAGAGGCGGCAACAACGCTGCCCCGGTGCTGGAGGTACATCTGCTGGATCAGGATCTCGACATGTACGGCGCCACCATCGAGGTCAGCTTCCTGGCGCACATCCGCGAGGAACGGAAGTTCGCGTCGGGCGACGCCCTGCGAGAACAGATCGCGCAGGACATCCTGGATGCCCGGGAGGTATTTGCCCCTTGACCGTTGATCACCCCCGGAACCGCTCCTATGGTCCCGCCTCGCCGATGGGCAGGTAGCTCAGCTGGTAGAGCACAGCACTGAAAATGCTGGGGTCGGCGGTTCAACTCCGCCCCTGCCCACCATGGACAAGCGCAGGCGGATAGCGCAGTCAGGGCGCCAGAACCCGGGCAGCCCCCGTCGCGACCATGGCCGGGCACTTGGAGTAGAATCGCCCGGCCATGAAGCCCTCGTCGTCTACCCTCGTCCTGGCCGCGCTCCTGTGCGTGTCCATCCCGTCCAACGCCGACGCCCAGGTCGCCCTGCGCACGTTGTCCGGAACCCTGGGCTCGGGTGCGGGGGACGTCAACAAGGACGGCATCCCAGACCTGATCACTGCCTCGGGCAGTGTCGCCACGGTGGTCAGCGGCAAGGACTGGAGCACGCTCTACACGCTGGACAAGACGGCGTTCGGGACGAACACGGTGACTGCAGTCGACGGTGGCACCGACATCAACCAGGACGGCTACGATGACGTGATCGTCGGTCGGTCCGTGGCCTCGGCCAATTCCTCCAACCAACAACAGGGCATCGTCCGGGTCTGGTCGGGGAAGGACGGCAAGCTGCTCTACGAGCAGCTCGGCTACTGGGGGCATGATCGCCTCGGAACATCGGTTGCGGCGCTTGGAGACCTGAACAACGACGGCTTTCCCGATTTCGCGGCAGGCGCTGAGAACGCACCTGCGCTGCAGGACTACGGTGTCGTTCTCGTCTGGTCCGGGAAGGACGGCCGGCTGCTCTATCTGTTCACGGGTGAGGCAGCCCCTCAGCGCCTTGGTCACAGCGTTCGCCCCGCCGGTGACGTGGACAACGATGGCACGCCGGACATCGTGGCTGGCTCGCAACAGCGTGGGATTGCCCGCGTCTATTCGGGCAAGACAGGCAAGCAGCTCCATGTCTTCACGATCGCTGGCAGCGCCAGCACCGTCACCGTCGACGGAGTCGGCGACGTAGACAAGGATGGCTACGCAGATCTGCTGGTTGCCGGCGATCTGAACGTCGTACAGGTCTTCTCGGGCAAGGACGGCAGCACGCTCTTCAGGAAGTCCGGTCGTGCCGGCAGCGCAGCCGGAGACCTGAACAGTGACGGTCATGCCGACTTCATGGTGTCCTTCGTAGACACGGTTCAGGGCTTCTCCGGCAAGGACGGCAGCCTGTTGTTCTCGTTGAAGAACTCGAGTGCGGGGTTTGGGTACTTCGTCCGTCTTGTTGGCGACATCAACAGGGACGGTGCCCGGGACTTCCTGGTCGGTGCCAACACGTCCGTCTTCCTGTACAGCGGCGACATCCGGCCCCTGAGCGTCGACCAGGTCGAGTTCTCCGTCTCCCAGGGCGGTCAGCAGAAGATGTTCTTGAACGCCGGCAGCAAGCACGGCCTCAAGACCTACCTGATCATGGGCTCCGACAAGGGCACCACCCCGGGGACCGTGTTTGGCCCGATCACCGTGCCCCTGAACTCCGGAGCCTACTTCCTCTACACCCTGAACGCGCCGAACACCGTCATCCAGGGATCCCTTGGTTCCCTCGACAGCAGCGGCAGGTCCACGGCCGTGCTCACGCTGCCGAAGAAGATCCCCAACTCCCTGGTGGGCAGGACCGTCCACCACGCCTACATGGCGGTCACGCTGGCACCGTTCAGCTTCGACTTCGTCAGCAATCCGGTGCCGCTGAAGCTGCTGAAGTAGGTTGCGGTACAGAAGACCAGCAGGAGATCTGCCGGTTCACGCCAGTGTCGTTCACTCCTTCAACTTCGCCGTGAACGCCAGCCACTCTTCGTCGAGCTTCGCGAGGTCGAGGCCGAAGAACTTCTGGATCTCCGCCGACAGGTCGCCCGGCCTCGTCCGCACCTCCTTCAGGAACGCGCGGTACTTGTTCTCGTCCCGCTTGTAGAGGAAGTAGTGCAGGCTCCACCCGTGTTCGTAGGAGTAGCCGTAGCCATCGGGTTCCTTCTTGCCCTGCACCAGGTGCTGGACGCTCTTGTAGTGCTTGCCCCGCTGGTGGAGCCGCAGGCCGCGGAGCCGGGGCGGGTTCACCGGGATCGTCATCTTGCGCTTCTTGCCCTTGCCGGTGACCTCAGCCACCTCCACCAGGGATGCGATGCCCTCGCGGATCCAGATCTGGCTGGTGCTGTCGTAGTAGGCGTGGGCATACTCGTGGCTCAGCGTGGTGAGCCAGCCATAGTGCTTGTGATCCCAGAGGCTGACGATCTTCTGGTCGCGGAAGCACTGGCCCTGCACGCCGGTCTGGCCCTTGGTGACCTCCTTGGCGTACTTCTGGTACTGGGGGTGGTCCTTGAGAACGACGAACGTCCAGCCCCGCTTGAGCTTGGTGCCGAAGTGCTGCTCGTAGGCCGGCGTGAGCTCCTCGATTCGCGCGGCGATGTTGGGAAGCTCCTTCTTGTCGAGGGTGGTGTGGAACGTCTGGGTCTTGGTCTTGACGGTCCAGCCGCCGTCGAACTGGTCCCAGGGCCTGGGTTGTGGCGTCTTGCTCTTCTGCGCCGGGAGCGCCGCCGAAAGGGACAGGACCAGGATCACGGCAAGGGGTCGGAGGCTTCTCATGGCGTCGGTGGCGGATCTTACCGTGAGCAGCAACGGGCTGGCCAATGCGGCTCGCGGGCG
>QJVU01000314.1 GCA_003235605.1 Planctomycetota bacterium
GCTCCAACTGGAACTTGATGGTGCTCTCCCCTTTCTTGAGGAGGAGGCTGTCATGGACGAGAACGCCGTCTCCCTGGATCGTGCGCAGCACGAGGCGGTCACCAGCACGGTTGGCCACCTTGACCTCGAGGGTGTCGCCGACCTTGTAGAACTGCTTGTCGCTCAGCAAGCGCAGTTTGATCTTGTCGTCTTCACCTGAGATCACCAGGAGCAGCTCACCGGTGATCGGTGTGCCGAAGCGGTCGGTGGCTTCCACACGGGCCACATAGTCTCCGCCCTTCTCCGCCAGGAAGGTCACGCGGCTCTTGCCTTCCTTGGCGTCTGTCTGGAAGTCCTTGCTCGAGACCTCGATTTCCGTGATGGCCTCAGCCTGGCGCTCGCGGCGGAAGAGGCGCACGCGTCCCTTGCGGGCCAGCGATTTGCCCGCCCGGTCCTTGATCAGGACTGCGATATCGAATGGTTCACCGACCAGGTAGACACTGCGCACGATGGACAGCGCGGCCGTGAACTCCGTCGTGACCACCGGCACAAGCACCGCGGTGGCAACGTTCTCTGTGGTCACCCGGGCATCGATGCGAGCGATCGCCTCCTCGCCAAAACCCGTGGTGGGAAACTCGAAGGTCAGCTCGCCAGCGGCGTTGGTCACGCCCTCTCGCTGGATAAGACCACCGTCGGGCAACCGCATCGCATAGTAGAGCTTCTTGCCGACTGCTGGCTCGCCAAAGAAATAGCGCAGCTGCAGACGCCCCTTGATGGTCTCGCCGCGGAACACCACGCGCCTGTCCAGTTCCGCAGTCAGTGAGAGCCGCGGCCGCTCGTAGCGCTGCACCTCGAAGGTACCAACGAAGCTCTGGCTGCTGCGGGGTCCCCGGTCCACCCGAATACGCCACTCGCCGAGGACCGCTTGCGGCGGCAAGACGACATCCGCTGCGAACGTGCCGAACTCCGTGAAGTCGATCTCCCGCTGCAGCACCAAGCGACCGGAGGCGCCAAAAACCTGGAGCCGGTAGCCAGCCTGCGCAGGAAGCTTGTAGACACCGTCCTTCACCTCTCGCATGACGCCCTTGATGTGCACCAACTGCCCTGGCTGATAGACCGGTCTGTCTGTGAAAACGTAGCACTTGGGCGTGAGGCCCTGGGAGAAACCCATGCCTGAGAGGTTGATGTTGCTGGCGCCTGAGCCTGCAGCGTTGACGGCGAACACCCGCAGCTCGTCGCTGTTCTTGAGCTCGTCGCCCTTGTAGCGCCACACGCCTTTGCTGTCGGTCGTTCCCTCGGCAACGACCTTCTTGCCGTTCGAGAGCACAACCCGCATCCCCGATTCGACGCGATTCTCCTTGAGGTTCTGTCCGAACACGAACAACTCGTGTCGCGAGCTCTTGGCGATCAGCGCGACATCGGTGATCACGACCATCGTCGTCGCCTCCAGCTCCCGGTCGTCGACCTTGACCACGTAGGCGCCGGGTTCCCGGAAGCCGACATCCACCTGGCGCTCGGTCTCCTGGTACTTCACATAGTTCTCCACTGAACTCTCGAAGGTCTTGTCCGGCTCGATGACCTCGATGTCCAAGCGATCTACGCTGCCTGCAGTGTGGGTCGCTCGGAAGTAGGTCTCCAATTCCAGGCGGAATACCCGCACCCGCACCTTCTCGATGTTGCGGGAGGTCAGCTTGAAGACGGCCTTCTCGCCGCTGCGGTAGGTCCGCTCGGTGTAGAGGCCGAGGCTCTTCTGGGTGAGCCTGGTAATACGCTCCCTTGCCTTCGTCACCCATGATCCCCACGTCACCTTCTCGTAGGCCTTCAGGGCATCCAAGTAGTTGAACGTCTTGCTCTCGTAGATCTCCCCGATCCGGAACTGAGCGTGGGAGGAGGCCTCCTTGCCCGGGTACTTGCTGACACAGCGCGCGAAGGCCTCACGCGCCAGATCGTACTTCTCCTCCATGAACAACATCTCTCCGAAGAGAAACAGGATCTCCGGGTTCCGCTGGTCGATCGGATAGGCACGGGCAAACTCCTCGAACAGTCTGCGCGCCCTGTTGAACTCCTTCTTCCCCACAGCGAAGGCGTCGTGCGCCATCCGATACTCCGTATCCACTATGGATCGCTGCACGCGCTCCCAGTCCTTGTGGGAGGGATGCGACGAGAGGTAGGTTCGCCAGGCCTTGACGGCGTCGACGAGCTTGCCCTGTCCCGCCAGAACGTCCCCTACCATCTCCCGGGCCAACGGCACCTCTTTCAGGTCCGGAGCGTGGTCCTGGTCCAGGAAAGCACGTAGCGCGCCAAGCGCGTCCTCGCTGCGGCCGACATGGTGGTAGCACGTGGCAGTCAGGAACAAAGCGACCTTTGCCTGCTCATGGTCCGGGTACTCACGGGCGAGGTCGGTGAGTGCTGCAACCGCCCGATCGAGATCTCTCGGCACCGGTCGGGGCACCCCATAACTCGTAGCAATCTCGTAGGCCGCGTCTGCAGCCTCCTTGGACGTCTTGGCCGTGGCAATGACGTCTCTGAGCACGGTGCGCGCACCGGCACGGTCTCCGGCCCTCGATCGAGCGCGCCCAAGACCCAACATTGCCCGCAGCTTCCCCTGTTGCACCGTCAAGCTCTTCGCAAGCGGTGTGAACCGCAGGATTGCGTCGCGGTAGTTCTGGGACTTCAGCCTGGCCTCGGCCGCCTGCAACCTGACCGAGCGCTCCCGATCCTTGGACATGCCCAGGTCGAGAGCGAGGTCGAAGAAGGTCACCGCCCGGTTGTGATCCGGTGGGGTTGCCGCCAACGCCTTCTCGGCCAAGCCCAGATAGGTGGTGGCGATCTCTTCTTTTCGGGACAAGCCAACCAGCCGCTCGATCTCCGCCCGGTAGATCGGTGCTGCGGCACGGTAGTCACCCTTGGACGCCAGTGCCTCGGCCTCCTGCAGGCGGGCTTTGTGTACCAAGGAGGAACCGGCGTGGGTGCGTACCAGCTGGCCGTAGGCGCGGACAGCTCCGGCCACATCTCCGGAGAGCCAGCGGGCCCGACCCAGCAGCAGCAAGACGCGATCACGCTCCGCCGCCGGGGCCTCCCGCAGCACTGCCTCGAGCTGTGCAGCGGCTTCTTTGTACTTCCGCTGGATCAGAAGATCCTCACCCTTCTTGAGCCCGTCGCTGAAGCAAACGAAGCCGGCAGTGACCAGGAAGAGAACAAACAAGAGGGCGCTACGGCCCGGGACTCGAATGCGCATCACGAAACCCTCGTCGGAATGGGCGGAAGGGCAAGAGCCGCGCTGCAACGGCCAGCCCCACAAAGGGGTTCCCGACAATCTAATGCAGAGGCCTGCGGAATGCCGAGGCTCGTGGAATACACGCCCCCGCGGATTGCGCCACGCGACGAACGGTCAGCGGCTCGTCAGCTGCAGGACCGGCGCGACCCCGAACCTACGAGAACCGGTGGTGGAGAACAGCCCGTTGGCGAACACCCGCGAGACCGGCCCCCAAGGCACAGACCGCCGACCTCGCCCCCGGCTACCCACGAGGCCCACCGCATCCCCCGGAACGGGCGCCGTGCACCCTTGCAGGTCCATGGTCTTTTTTCCGGCTGACTGCCCCCGCTCCGGGCGCGTTGCAGGTGGTCTGAGGGCAGCCGCCTGCGCCCTGGGAGCGTCAGTTCCTGGACACCATCGGTGTCCAGAGGGGAACCTCTTGACATTCCTGCCACGGAATGCCGATTCCCCACACAGGATGGTGGAGCTTGTGGAGCTATTGGTCATCGCCCGGGACGAGCGGACGGTGGTCCGACTCTGCGCGGCCCTGGAGCAACACGGTGTCGCTGTCGACATTGCTCTCAGCGCGACACAGGCCCGGGACCTGTTCCTGGCCCGGGGCGGCCACCAAGTTCTGGTGGTCGGCCCCGATGCTGGTCAGGGGCTCGCACAACAGGTGGTCCAGGACCTGCGATGCGCGGACCCCGACCTGCCAGTGGTAGCCTTCGGCTCGGGCTGCTTCCGGAGCACACCGCCTGCCGGCCTCACGCGCATCGCCCACTTTCATCCATCTTCGAGGGCGGGGATCGGCGCTCTCTTGAGGGTCCTCCGAAGCCTGCCGGTCAGGTAGGTGTCCGAACGCTCAGAACTCAGACAATATGGAACGTCGAACGCACGCCACAAGCACAGCTGAGGCGGATGCTGTCCTGGCTCTGCTGCAGGTCCCGTAGCTCTTCCGAGAGCAGCGAG
>QJVU01000009.1 GCA_003235605.1 Planctomycetota bacterium
CCGCGATGGCCGCCGGGCTGCCCGAGACGCCCGTTGTGGTGCGTTCGAGACAATGGCGCAGAGCGTCTTCATCGCTCTTTGTGAACGAGTCACCGGCGGTGTCAATCAGCTTCATCGTGCTTTCCGATTCCGGTACGGGTGAACTGCCGACTTCCGTCCGGGGAGGGTCCATCCCCGTGAGAACCCGCCGCCTCCGGAGACGTGGTCCGCACTTGTCCCTTTCGAACTTCGAGCTGCACATGCCATTCTGTTGTCGAGCGCAAGCGATGTGTGATCATGAAGACCGTTCGCTTCTCCATCAGGCGTTCCAACGCCTCGAGGATCATTGCTTCGGTCTTCACGTCAACCGAGCTCGTCGGCTCGTCGAGGATGAGCATGGGCACATCCTTGAGAAAGGCGCGGGCCAGACCGATGCGCTGCCGTTCTCCCCCCGACAGCTTCATGCCCCGCTCACCCACCTGACTCTCGTACCCGTCAGGGAGCGCGACGATGAAGTCGTGGGCATTCGCCGCCTTCGCGGCGGCGACGATCTCGTCCTCGGAGGCTCCGGGACGGCCGTACGCGATGTTCTCGGCAATGGTCGTGGAGAACAGCACGGGGTGCTGCAGCACGATGGCGAATTGCGCGCGGAGATCGGCGAGCCGATAGGCGCGCAGGTCCACTCCATCGAGGAAGATTGCCCCGGACGTGGGGTCGTAGAGCCTGGTGAGCAGGCTGATGAGCGTCGTTTTCCCGGCGCCCGTAGGTCCCCTGATGGCCACGCGGGTCCCGGCCGGGAACGCGAAAGAAACGTCCTGGAGGACTGGATGGTCAGGTTCGTAGCCGAACGAGACGTTGCGGAACTCTACGTCTCCGGTGGCCCGTCGGAGCGGCAGTGCATCAGGCTGTTCCTCGACGTCCGTCGGTTCGTCCAGCAGGCTGAGGGCCCGTTCGGCGCTGGTCAGCTTCGACTGCACGCTCGTCACCCTCCCGCTGATGGACTTGAGGGGACGGTAGAGCTGGCTCAGATAACCTATGACCAGGAGCAGCTGACCCAGGGTGATCACTTCCGTTTGGACATGCCGCACGCCGATATAGAGCACCATGGCCATCCCCACGGCTGATACCAGGCCCACCAACAGGCTGGCGCCGCGCTCGGTCATGGCCAGCCGCACACGCGCCCGGAGGGTCTCACTGCCGCGCTGCACGAATCTCTCGGTCTGTTGCCCCTCCTGCCCGAACGCCTTCACCGCGCGGAGGGCGCCCAGCGTCTCCTGGACGACGCCCAGCACCCCGGAATCTAGCCGTTTGACGTGCCGTGACTGGGCTCGCATGCGACGCTTCACGATTGCAGTCACAGCGAACAGCACCGGAGCCACGGACAGTGCCACCAGAGCCAGCTGCCAGTCGATTCGAATCGACACGTAGATCATCCCGAGCACCGTCATCAGGGCGGAGACGAAGGGGATCAGGCCCTCGACGGTGAGCTGGTGCAACGACGCGCTGTCTCTCTCGATCCGGTAGATAGTGTCGGCGGTGCCGGTTGTGTCGTGATACGAGAGCGAGAGTCGCTGCGCGCGGTCGAAGAGCTTCCGGCGGAAGTCCAGCGACAATCGCTCGGTCACGCTTGTCTTGAGCAGCACGTAGGAGAGGTTTCGAACCTGGTCCAGAAGCGCCACTACGACCAGCAGGGCGACTGCAAGGAACAGGATCGCGTCCTTCGAGCCGATCAGTTCCTCCGGCAGCGTTGCCTGCAGAAAGCCTGGCAGAGGGCTGGAGCCCAGTACGCTGTCCACCGCGATCTTGATCGGCACAGGGTTGAGCAGGGCGATGGGGCTCGCCAGCAGTCCCAGCACGGCTAGCCCTATGATGCGTGACCAAGCTGGCCGGGCCAAGCGCAGGAGCCGCCCGAAGAGCGCGAGGTCTGATCTCTCCTCCGGCTTCCTCATTCCACGCCCCTGGACCCCAAGTTGCCGGCGTCGACAAACGCGGGGAACGTCGTGGATTTCAGAGCGGCTACCAGTGTTCTTCCCATGGTCGAGGGGCTCGCCGCCGAAGGGGGACGAACTCGGAAGGGAACCAGTCTGTGGTCGTCATTGTTTGTCGTCAAGGTCATCGACCACGTGCTGATAGGGGGGATCATTGGTCATTGCGGTCGACAGTCTCCAATGAAACAGCTCGGTCAGCAGTTCGCTGGGCCGATGCTACCCCCTTCCCGCCCGGTGTTCCCGCGCAGGGCGTCATGACGTGCAAGCAAAGATCCGTTGCAGAAACCGCGGGACGCTAATGGAGGGGCATCGCGACTGTCAACCAGACCAACGCAAGTTTGCAAGACGGTGTTGTTCCGGACCGATGGTCTCTCGCACGAACCTCCCGCCCCATGGGATTTGCGCGGGGTGGCACGAGTTGTTGCGGTTGCGCTTCCGTTGACGATCAGTTGATCGGTATCACGATCGCTTCGACGGACGGCACGGTGTTGGTCCACGGGTTGGCGGAGAACCTGATCCGGTACTGAAGGAAGGCTCTGCCGTCCGCGTAGTTGATGTCGCTGGTCCAGATCGTGGCGTTCGTTCCCGTTGCAGTGTCCGCGCCGCGGTACTCGACCTGGATCGAGGTTCCCGGCGGCATGGAGGTCGCAAGGGACGGAGCGTGGTAGTCCGGTCGCACGACGGGAGCCTTGCGCCAGGGGCTCAGCGCCTCCGACTCCACCCGCGCGAACTCGAACTGCATGTAGGTCATCGTGTTGTCCCCCCGCCCCTGGGTCACGGTGTGCGGGTTCACCGGCGCGCCACTGCTGCCTGCCGCTTCGACGCGACCATCCGGTCGTGGCGAGGTCAGCACCATCAGGTGGACCTGCTGGCCGTTCGACGTGACGAGGTTCGGTGTCGCCTCCATCCGGAAGTCGAGGAGCAGACTGTCGAAGCCGTTGTAGGTGAACGCCTGGCTCGGTGTCGGGTAGCTCACGTAGCCATCCGCGCGCACGTCCTGGGGCTGCACGGTGTAGCTCTGGTCGACGATCCGCACCGGTGTCTCGCCGGACTTGGGGTTGTTCGCGAAGGTCCAGTTCAGGCCGGAAGCGGGGTACAGGGGCAGGAGGGAGAAAGCGCCGACCGAGTAGTCGGGGACGACGCGGCTGTGAACGACGTCGACCAACAGCCGCTTGTAGGTGGCGTTGGAGACCTTGCCGAACGGCAGCCAACGGAGCGCTGTGAGCACCTCGCTCTGGCCGCTCGCGCCCAGGTCTCCAGCCCGGTAGACCATCTGCAGGCGGGTGCCATACGGGTTGAGGGGTCCGAAGAGCGGGGAACCGAACGCCATGCCCTGGCTTGGCTGCACGGTGTGCAGCCGGTGGTTCGGGGCAGCGCCCTGAAGTCGGTGACGGCGCGTCTGGTCGTACGTCCCAGTGAGACCTTGCAAGACCGGATCGGTGAACTCTTCGACCATCACCGCCGACGACTGGTAGAGCACGGTGCTCTCGCCGTTGGACGCTCGGAACACCGTGTTGGGAGCCTGGCTGTCGAGGACCAGGGACTGCAGGTAGACCACGACGCCGGTCGGGGTCCCGGCCGGCACCTGGATGGTCTGCACGCGGAGGCCGCCGATCCCGAACACTCCGGTGTCCACCACCGCCAGGGCCGGGGTCAGACCCAGGAAGACCTCCTCGCCGAGGAGCGAGGTGGGACCGCCGCTCAGGTCAGCAAACGAGGCAAACGCATGCCCCGGCTGACCAACGAGGGCAATCTGGAGCGTGCTGTTCGGCGTTGCCGCCGGCGGAACGAAGTACTGGGGGAGTTGGGCGGGAGCCGTGGCGGGGAGAGCGAGCAGGAACAGGCCGCCGAGGACGCGTGGAACCATGGTGGGGATCTCGCGGTTGGAGGAGAGGGGCAAACGCAAGCGACCGGCGGATGGCACTATCCCTCCGCCGGAGAGGAGTAACAAGTCTCCTTCGCTAGACTTCGAGCCGCCGCCAGGCCCCGGACTTCATCCAGCGATAGGAGATCGCCAGGCACACGAGCCAGCCAAGGGGGAGCGCCAGCCAGACGACGGCGAGGGGCGAAGCCAGCTGGACGACCGCGACGTACGCAAGGGCTACCGTCGTGAGGGTGAGCACGAGCTCGATTCCCAGTGCCGCGGTGGTGTCTCCGGTCCCCCCCACGGCGGTGAACCACATGTGGCCCGGGATCACGACCAGCATGGCCAGGGCCACGACGCGCAAGCTGGCA
>QJVU01000296.1 GCA_003235605.1 Planctomycetota bacterium
AACCGGGACGAGCTCGAACGTCTGGGCTGGGGAGTGCCCAGCTTCTAAAGGCGCCAGAAGGGCAGAGGGCGCGGCGGCGGGCGCCGCGCCCCCTAACAAGCAGTCCCCTATCGCCTCCTGGTCAGGTACTCGTATGCTCTTTCCAGGGCGGCCAGAGCCCGAGCCGTCATGCTACGCTCGGTGTTCAGCATCGCCTCCACGTCGACACCCGAGCTCCTCCACCCTTCCAGCCTCTGCTCCGACTCGGCGATGATGGAGTCCTCCACGGGCATCATGGTCTTCCAGATCCCGTCGCCGTTCTCGTCCTGGAGAGCCCGCGTGTTGATGAAGATGGGACGGGGCTGCTGGGCCCCAGCTTCCGGGGCACCGGCCTGGAATTCCTCGTAAAGCGCTTCCCGGATCTGGTTGGCCTCGTCGGCGAGAGGGGCGGTCTCGGGTCCGTCCGCTTCCGGCGGGGTGACCCCCACTGGCCAATACGGAACCAAGATGCCTGTGGAGGGCTGGCCCAGGATCGTCCACATCGTGCTCAGGCGCGGATCCTCTTCAGGATGGATTCCCTGGATTACCGCGAACGAGACGGACGAGCTCCGGTTTATGCTGTGGTCATGGGGAAAGTAGCCCGCCGGGTGACCCTCGAAGCTGTCTGTGATGGGGAGGGGGACCAGGTTTCCGTCGGCGTCGCCGAAGCTCCGCACCTGGATCTTCACGATCTCCTTGAAGTCGATCCGATCGGTGAGGAAGAAGTCCCGCATGAGCTCGTCAGTCTGCAAGTAGCGATCCATGCTGGCGGGCCGTGCCAGTGGCCCCTCGCGAGCGCCGTTGATGGCGAAGTTCGTCCGGAGGATATAACCCTTCTCCGTATTTGCGGCGTCGTACCGCCAGTACTGGTTATCTGCGGTCTCGAAGAAGGCCGCGGCCCCGGTGGCGTCGATGACGCCGAAGTTGGTGGCTGTTTGCCTCCCGGTCATGTTGGTGGCCTTCAGGAGCGCTTCGAATTCCTCTACGGTCGCGCACTCCCTGAGTGCCCGGGCCATAACCGTGCCGTTTCCCAGTCCAGACGGCGGCGCCGCGGTGTCCCGGGCCGCGGGCTGTCCTGACCCAAGGTCCGAGGAAGCCGTGTTGATGATGGCGAATCCCATCTCGTTCACCCCCATCCACGAGGACTCGGGCTGGCCGGCGGTGATGACGGAAACAAAGTGGTACTTCCCGGAGGTGTTCCAGATCACCTCGTTGTTCAAGGCACCGGCATCGCGGGTCTTCCAGAGAAGCGGCCTCCCGTCCGCCGTGGCCTTTCCGCTGGCCACGCCGGCCGTGCATTCCTCGAGAATGCCCTGAGCGGGAGCGGGAGCCGGGTTCGTGAAGAGGGCCAGCAAGACTGCCGGCAGGAGAGGCCGGGTCGCGGTGGCAGCGAAGGGCGGTCTCATCGTGGATGCCTCCAGAGGATAGATGTCGGATAGAACGTGGACGAATGGTCGCGGACTTGGGAGACTACAGAACCGAGCAGAGGAGGCCTGGAGCGGGACCAGGTTCTCCTACTCCCCACCCGGCCCGTGCTGCGACGGGACCCTCCTCGCTCGTCGGCACTCAACGTTCGGCTGCGCTCGTGGCGAGTGCGGCAGCCAGCGTCACGGGGTGTACAAGGTCTCGACAAGGTTGAACCACTCCTATTCCAGCGCTCGCCCCAGCGTCTCGGGAATCCAGATCCAGCACACCGCAGCGAGCACAAAGGCCGCGGCAGAGGCGAGGAACATCGGCACGAAACCGTGCTCCTGTGCCAGCGATCCCGCCATCAGCGGCGCCGCGGCAGCCGCAACGCGACCCATGTTGTAGGTGAAGCCCTGCCCGACGGCGCGAATGTCCGTGGGGTAGATCTCCGCGGTGATCGCACCGAAGCCGCTGGCATAACCTGCACCGAAGAACGCCGCCAACGGCATGAGAACGAGCAAGACGAGAGCGTTGCGGGTTGTCGTGTACCCGACCAGGAGTGCCGCCGCCATCAGAAGGTACGCCACATACGTGCTCTTTCGGCCGAAGGCGTCGCTGGCGAAGCCGTACATCACATATCCAAGCCACATCCCGACCTGCATGGCCACGATCAGCCCCGTGGCGCCGAGGACGGAAAGTCCGATCCCGCCGCTTTCTACCGGCAAGGAGAGATAGGCAGGTACCCATAGGCTGAACGCCCACCACGCGAACTTCGAGAAGCTCACGGTGGCGGTGAGCGCCAACGTGAGGCGGAGCAGGTCTCCCCTGAACAGGTCTGCGACCCCGCGTCGTGCGAACGGTGGCTGGGCCTTCGCGTGACGCCAGATGACCGGCTCCTCCACCCGGATCCCGACCCAGACCGCAAAGAACGCGGGGAGAGCGCCTATCAAGAACACCGAGCGCCAGCCCCACACGGGCAGGACCAGGCCGGTGACGATGGCGGCCGCTCCATAGCCGACCGCCCATGAGCTTTGCATCAGGCCGAGGGCCTTGCCTCGATGCTCTGCCGGCCACGTCTCGGAGACCAGCGCGGCGCCACTCGCCCATTGCCCGCCCGAACCAAGACCGAGGACAACCAGGAAGACCCCAAGTTGCGTCACGCTGCGTGCCAGCCCGCAGGCCCCCGTGAACAAGGAGTAGGTCAGGATGCTTGCGATAAGCGCCCGCTTCCGACCGTAACGATCCGCCACGAAACCGAACAGCAAGCCGCCAATGGCCGAGGCCAACAGCGTCACCGACGCGAGGAGGCCACCCATGGCCTTCGACATGGAGAAGTCGAAAATGAGCGCCGCCAGCAGAAGAGCGTAGAGCATCACATCGAACGCGTTGAGCATCCGGCCGATTCCCGCGGCCAACAGCGCCCGGCGAGCCACCGGAGGCGCACGCCAAAACCAGCGTGTGAGCCCGGTGCTCGTCTGCGTCCCTCCACTCCCCTCCACTCCTGCGCTCGTGATCATGTTCCCCCTGGCACAAGGGGAGAGCCTGCTGACCGAGACGTTCGGACCTCAGGATCAGGGACACGATCCACTCCCGTGGCGCAAGAGCCGGCCCGGATACGTTCCCCGTGATCCATCTCATGGAGCAGGCCGTCAACTACCGCCTGATCGCTCGGCACCGGGCTGGGGGTCGGCACGACGCTTGAGCCCATCTGTTCCACCAAGGACGTGCCTTCGGATCAGTGCACGCAGGGCGGGGACGTCCCCCGACTCCAGGAGCGATATCATCTCGACGTGGTCCTCCGCGGTTTGCAGGAGCCAGGCATGCGTGTTCTTGCGGCGGTTCTGCGCCACTGGCGTTCGGTTTCTCAGATCGTTGATCAGCCACACCAGCTCTGAGTTCGAGCAGCCGCGGAGGAAGGCATCGTGGAAATCTCGGTTAGTCTGTTCCTGCTCCAAGACGGTGCCGTTCATTACGGCATCGGAGAACGCGGAGGCAAGGCTCCGCAGCTCGGCCAGGGCCGCCTGTTCGGTGTTGGTCACGACTTCTTCGATGGCTTCGACTTCGAGCACGGCACGGACCTGGAGAAGGTGGAGGAGACGCGTCTCATCGACCTTCTGCACGCGATAGCCCCGGTTGGGCTCGAGACTCACGAGCCCCTTATCAACGAGTCGATTGAGAGCCTCCCGCAGATTAATCCGGCTACAGTCGTATTCGAGTTGCAGATCCGCCTGCTTCAACCAGGTCCCCGGGGTCAGCAAACCGCAACCGATGCGCTCCTCGAGGAGCCGTACGATGGCCCCGGGGCGATTCCGGGCGGACGGCACGGTCGGTGTCGTCACAATGCCTCCCTCCCCCCTCCCCTCGTTTCCGGCGGCGCGGACGGAAATGATTGTTCGGCCAGAAACTTCGTGACCTCGGACAACGCGATGTCGTCGGGCACCGCGTGCTCAGCGTTTGGCACAACCACCAGCTTTGCACCGGCAATCTCAGAGGCGATCAGTCTGGACTGATCCGGTGGACAGATCCAGTCGTGCTCGCCGCACATCACAAGTGTCGGCACTGGGATCGTGTGCAGTCGGTCCACGACGTCGTAGCTGTGGTCCGCGAAGAGGTCGTTGTGTACGCGCGCGTGATAGATGCCGCTGCGGGCCCTTTCCAAAATAAGATTGAAGTCCACGGGCTGACCGTCGGAGATGTACATCGGATAGAGCGAATACATAATCAGGCGGAACTCGTTGTCGTCCGCCATGGTCGGAGTGAACACCTTCTGCAGCA
>QJVU01000063.1 GCA_003235605.1 Planctomycetota bacterium
CGCTGGGCGAGGACAGCCAGAATGCGCTTCTGGCCGTCGCCGCTGACCGGCGAGCGGTCCTCGTGATCGACGCGAAGGACCTGGGCGGTGCGATTGACGTAGCGGGTCTTGCGGGTCGTGGGGCGCGACCTGTCGGCAATCATGCCGTCTGTGCCGATGCCGGCCTCGACCAGCAGGTCCCGCAGCTGACTGGCGGCGTGGTCCTCCCCCACCGTGCCGAGAACCGTGGCTCTGGCGCCGAGGGCCGCAAGGTTGGCGGCGACGTTGCAGGCGCCACCCGGCAGGTAGCGGGTGTCCTTCGCCTCGAAGACGAGGACCGGTGCCTCCGGCGACACCCGCTGGGCGTCACCCTCGATGTAGCGGTCGAGGATCAGGTCTCCGACCACCAGGATCGCCGGTCGTGGCAACGCGGACACTATGCGTGCGAGCGGATGCATCGGCACTGTCTATCTCTTGTCGATGGGAAGACCCGCTTCGAGGGCGGTGCAGAGCAGAGCCTGGTGGAAGATCGGTATCAGGATCTCGTGCTGGCAGATGACCGAAAGGCCTTCCCGGGGTGGGCGGTTGACGACGTTGGTCACGGCCCGGTACTGGTGCATCATGTCGAAGTTGCACGTGACGAAGTCCTCGCCGAGCTGGCCACGGTTGCGCGCGATCGAGACCACCTTCAGGAACACCTCCGGCATGATCACGGCGGAGCCGATGTTCAGCCACACGCCCCCCTCGAGCCTCCCCACGGTGTCGGCAAGACACCAGAAGTCGCGGGTCGTGGCTTCGCCCAGGGCAGCGCCGTCGAGGTCGGGGTCCATGTGCACGATGTCACAGCCGAAAGCGACGTGGACCGTGGCCGGGATGTTCAGACGGCAGGCCTCCGCGTAGACACAGAGGTGCTTGTGGGGCAGATCCTGCTCCAGGACCATCCTGCCGATGGCCAGCCCGTAGCCAGCCTGCTCCTTCTGAGCGCGCAGCGCGGCCCCGTTGAGGGCATCGAAGGTCTCCCGCCAGAAGCCGAAGCGGCCATCAGGCAGGTTCGCCGCCACGTCCTCGGAAGTCTGCCCCTGATAGGCGATCTCCCAGTCGTGGATCACGCCAGCACCGTTGGTGGCGACATGGGTGATGAAGCCGCGCTGCATCAGATCGATCACCAGCGGCGAGAGGCCCACCTTCAGGACGTGCGCCCCGAGGGCCACCCCCACCTCGCGGCCGTCCTTGCGGGCTTGGACGATGAAGTCCACGATCCGCTTCAGGTTCCGGCCACCATGGATGTCAGGCAGGCTGCGGAACCACGTGCCGAAGCCGGACACCGGCTCCAGCACCTCGGCAAACTCGTCCACGGTGACGAGGTTCTGGCGGTCGGCCAGGGACCGGATCACGAGATCTTCAGACTTGGGCTTCATTCGGTGCTTGCGGGCGGCAGGAAGGATACCCCAGGTCGGGCATCATGCGGATGGTGACGGTCGGGTTCGATAGCGGTTGTGGAGCCACAGGTACTGGTCCGGAGCGGCAAGGATGTGCTGCTCCAGGCGCTCGTTGATCTGGGTGGCCAGGCGCTTGACGTCCTCCTCCAGGTCGCCGGTTGGCTGGGGATGGATGAGGTCGTCGATGAAGGTCTTGAACCGGAACCCGGAGCCCACGCGACGGCAGGTGCCGGTCATGATCGGGTAGCCCTTCCTCAGGGCGAGGGTGGCAGCGGAGCGCTCGGTGCTGGCCAGCCTGCCGAAGAAGGGGACGAACACGCCCCGGCGACGCTGGTTCTGGTCCACCGCCTGCAGGCCAACGCAGCCCCTTTGCAGAGCCTTCATCAGGCCACGGATGCCACCCCGCCGCGGGTGCAGATAGAGCCCGGCCTGGCGCCGGGTCTCGGTGATGTACCGCTGCTGGAGCGGGTTCTTGAACGACTGGACCACGACATGGGTCTCGCGGCCCATGGCCGCGTAGTGGATGGCGGCGACCTCCCAGGAGCCGAGGTGCGCGGTGACCCCCAGGAAAGGTCCCTCCGGCATGTGCTCGCTGGTCTGGGACACATCCACGTAGTCCAGGAACGTACCGTTCCTGATGAGCCGCGTGCTGTAGATCATGTCGAGGGGAACCTTGAACATGTTGCCTGTGGCCCGCGAGGCTATACGGTAGAGCTCCTCATCGGTCTTGTTCTCGGGATCGGGAAACGCCAGGCGCAGAAACTCCAGGGCCAGCTGCCGCCGCCGCCGGGCAAAGCGGAAGTACGTCCGGCCCAGAGCCGCGGCACAGCCATAGGCCACGCGCTGCGGCATGCGCTCCACCAACCAGAGCACGACCCGCGCCGCGCCATAGGTCAGCCGGTGCCGAAGCCTGACCTTCACGAAGCCGGCTCCAGACCCAACTGGCCCGCCGTCGGCTCCCCGAACGGGAAGGCCAGATCGATGAGCAGCACCAGCCGCGGCACCGGCATTCCTGTAAGACTGGTCTCGTCCTTCTCGGTCACCAGCAGGGCTGCGGACCGGTCCGTGGCCTTCTGCGCGGCTGCGCCAAGCTCGGCCTCGGTGTGTCGGTGATGGTCCCGCCGCCGCACGTGGCCCACGATCTCGCACCCCAGGTCCCGGGCGGTTGCCTCGAAGCTCCCGGGGCGGCCGATTCCCGACAGCAGCAGCACCCTCCTGCCGGCGAGCTCCTCGGGAGGGTGCAACTTGCCGTCCGGCATGCTCAGAACGGCACTCGCCACGTGGTCGGCAGCCAGCACCGGCATCTGCTTTCCGGCGATCTCCGAGAGCCGCTCGCGGCGGGCCTCGATGTCGGCCCTGGTCTTGCCTCCGGTGCGGGTCAGGACCACGAGATCGGCACGGCGCAGGGCTCCTCGCGGCTCCCGCATGTCGCCTGCGGGGAGCAGGCCGCCGGGAAAAGGATCCGTGGCATCCACCAGCACGAGGTCGCGATCCCGGTGCAGCCGCCGGTGCTGGAAGCCGTCATCCAGGATCAGGAGGTCCAGACTCCGACCGTGTTCCTCGAGCAGGCGGTGACCCCCGACCACCCGGTCCGGCTGCTGGACCTGAGGCAGGTCTGGAAAGCGGCGTTGCAGCAGCTTGCCTTCGTCATTCAGTGCCTCACCGGGAGCCCGCCGGTAGCCGCGCGCCAGGACCCCCGGCCTCAAGCCCAGGTCCCGGGCTCGTTGCACCAGGTAGACCACCATCGGCGTCTTGCCGGTCCCCCCCACCGTGAGGTTGCCCACAGACACCACGGGCACCGGCAGCCGGTGCACCTTCATCAGCCCGAGGCGGAAGAGTGCATCCCGCAGCAGCATGCCGGCGCCATAGACCAGCGACAACGGCCACAGGCTGCGCCTGAACAGGCTCACCCCTTGAGGGACTCCACCTCGTCGGCGGTGGTAGCGGGGTGGGTCACCAGGTCCTCGATGCCGAGGTGGGCCGCAGTGTCCCTGGCCATGCGCAGCAGCACCGACTTGGGTCCGAGCTCGACACAGCGGCGCACACCCACGTCCAGGAACATGTGCTCGAGGCTGCCCTGCCACAGGACGGAGTTGGCAAACTGACGCTTGAGGGCGTCTCGGGCCTGGGCGGCGGTCGTGACCGGCGCTGCGTCGACGTTGCAATAGACCGGGAAGGCCGGATCCTGCATCGAGACCTCGTCCAGAACAGCCGCATACTCCGCGGCCGCGGCCTCCAGCATGGAGCAATGGAACGGCACGGACACCGACAGGCGCATCGCGTGGCGCCGGCCGGCGATCTCGCAGGCCTGGTCCATGGCAGCAGTCTCCCCGGAAAGGACGTACTGGCCCGGCGCATTGAAGTTGGCGATCTCGCAGACACCCCTGTCGACCTTGGCCACCACGTCCTGGGCCTCCGCCAACGACATCTTGCGCAGTACCACCATGCCGCCCGTTCCCACTGGCACCGCCTTCTGCATGAACTCGGCGCGCCGGCGCACGAGCTGGACCACGTCACGGAAATCGAAGGTGCCGGCCGCGGTGAGCGCGCTGTACTCACCCAGGGAATGGCCGGCCGCGACGTCCGGGGTCTGGCCCAGGGCGCGATAGGCCGCAAGAGCCACCGTCAGCGTCGCCGGCTGGGTGTTGGCGGTCAGCGCCAGCTCCTCCTCCGGCCCTTCGAGGCACAGCCGGGTCAGCGGCTCGCCCAGGACCTCGTCAGCAGCTGCAAACGTCTCCTGCGCGACGGCAAAACGGGCCAGCAGGTCCTTACCCATGCCC
>QJVU01000707.1 GCA_003235605.1 Planctomycetota bacterium
TCCCGCTGTGGCTCGCTTGTTTCGACTCCTTCACGATGTAGCTGACCGACTGTCCAGGGGCAAGCGCGACGGGTTTGTCCAGGTAGGCGCGAACGAGGTTCCCCGTGGCGTCGTAGTAATCCACGGCAGTCAAGGTTACGGCTCGTGTCTGGTCTGTGTTCCGAACCGCCAAGGTGATCGTCAACGGGAAGGGCTTTTCGTGAGGACCAACATAGATGTGAGAGTAGGCAGGAACGAGGATGACCTGTCCTGTCTCCGGTCCGGGCGCGGGCGCCGCCCACGCGGCACCGGCGGTCAGGACGAGTAGTGGGACGGCGATCACGCTCAGCTTTCTGAATATCGCAGACATGGCTGTCCTCCGTTCAAAGGTCTTCGGAACGGCCTGGCGCCGCCACGAGCGCGCTGAAGGCGTCGCGTTCGGAATGCTCCCCCATCACGGCGACCTCATCTCCTGCCTGGAGCACGAAATCAGCGGGCGGGGTGCGAATCACCTGGCCATGGCGAAGGAGTCCCACGACCACTGCCCCCGTGCGGGTTCGAACCATGCTCTGCGCGAGGCTCTTCCCTGCCAACGGGCTTCCCGGCTCGACGGTAAACGACACGATGTCCGCCAGGTTGAATGCGTCCCGGAGGAGGTCCAGTCGATCGAACGGGGT
This sequence comes from Planctomycetota bacterium, assembly GCA_003235605.1. Next base: position 657 of record QJVU01000707.1, read on the forward strand.
ATCCTCGCGCCGTAGCGGTAAGTATAGCTCGCGGCGAACCGCGTCCGTGTACCGATGGATGCGCCCGACCGAAAGCCCCAGCCGCAGCAGCGCCTGCCGTGTTATCTGCAAGCCCGCCTCGAACTGGGGCTGCACGACGATGTCGACGCCTTCCTCATGGAGGGAGGCCATTTCCTCCGCGCTTTCCGCCCTTGCGATCACCTCGAGTCCAGGCCGTATGCCCCGGGCCAGACGGGCGATTTGTCCCGCGACGACCGCTGCCGGGGCGGTGACCAGGAGCAACCGGGCGCGGGCTACGCCGGCGGCCTCAAGAACCACGCCGTGCGAGGCATCACCATAGATGGTCGGGTATCTCCGGTCCTGGGCGTGGGCGATCCGATAGGGGTCCATCTCGATGACGACGAAGGGGATGTCCAAGGCGCTCAGGACCTCCGCGATGTGAGATCCCACCCTCCCAAACCCCGCGATCACCACGTGGTCGGCGAGCCCGGCATCGGGGAGATTCAGGGTCTGGATCGGTTCGGCCGTGCGCACGCGGCGGATGCGGAGATAGATCGGTTCCGTCAGGCCCGCCGCGAACGGTGTGACCACCATGGTGACGACCGTGGCCGAGAGCACCATGCCGTACTGGTCCGCTCCGAGAGCACCGGCCTCGAGGCCCACTTTGGCCAGGACGAAGCTGAACTCGCCCACCTGAAACAATCCCAGCCCCGCCGCCAGGGGAACCACATTGCGGTAGCCAAAGGCCCGCGTGACGCCCCCGAAGAGGAGCCCCTTCCCCAGCGAAACGAGGACGACCAGGAGCAGAATCTCCCGCCACCGTACGACCAGGAAGGCCGGATCCAGCAGCATTCCGACCGAGGTGAAGAACAGCAAGCCGAAGAGGTCGCGAACCGGGATGATGTCACTCAAGGCCTGGTGGCCGTACTCAGACTCCCCGAGCACCATCCCGGCGACGAATCCCCCGAACGCGAAGGAGAGGCCTAGCAGGTGCGTGGCGTACCCCACGCCCAAGCCAATCGCGGCCACGAAGAGCACGAAAAGCTCCCGGGAGTGCCAGCCAGCTACCCAAGCCAGCACGCGGGGAAGCAGCCGTGTCCCCACGAGGATCATTATGACCAGAAAACCCACGCCCTTGAGGATAGCGAGGCCGATGGGTAGCAGCCCGGCCGCAGGATCGGAGAGCTGCGGCAACAGGATGACCAGTGGCACCACGGCCAGATCCTGGACGATGAGCATGCCGATCATCACTCGGCTCGACAGCGTGCCCAGCCGCCCCTGGTTGATCAGCGTCTTGAGCAGCACCATGGTGCTCGAGAGCGAGACCAGGGCACCGAGCCACAGCGAGGAGACGGTCTCCCATCCCAACAACCGGCCGACGCCAAAGCCCAACGCCATGGTCAACGCCATCTGGATGGGGGTTCCCAGCACGGCCACGGTGCGCACGGCGCGCAGGCGAGAAAAAGAAAACTCGAGACCCAGGGCGAAGAGAAGCAGGTCGACCCCGATCTCGGCCAGAAGCTCTACGCCGTGCACGTCGGACACGGTGACTCCGCCGGTGTGGGGGCCGATCAGGATTCCCGCGAGGATGTAGGCGACCACTAGGGGTTGTTTGAGCCGGTGTGCCACCATGCCCAGCAGGGCGGCGGCAACCACGATGATGACGATGTCGGCGGCTACGCCCATTTGGATCTCCAAAGAGACCGTCGGACCTGGTTTTCCTGACTTTCCGGTACCGGTGCTAGGCGGAAGCGAGATGGCGCAACGAAGGCTGCGGGAGCGGCGTCCACCGGGCGCGAGAGGTGATGCGATCGCAAGAAGAACACGCGCGGCTCTGGCCCGGAGAGTCCATTGCTGCCGGATCGCTTGCTCATTCGTCGCCGGTCACCGTAGGCCGTCGAGAATGGCGGACTCGAGCTCCAAAGCGTCCACCTGACCCTCATAGCTCCAGATGACGGTGCCCTTCGAGTCGACCAAGACCAGACTCGGTGTGCCTTTGACACCGTAAAGTCCCGCCACCACCAGACGGTCGCCCTCCTTTTCATCCAGGAGCGAGGCGAAGGGGAACTGCTCCGCCTCGGCGTATCGGGCCACCGCTGGAGCCATGGAAACCCCGTCGAGGTTGACCGCGATGACCCGCAACTCGGGCGGCGGGTGGCGGAGCGCCAGATCGACGAAGAGCGGCATCTCCTCCTGGCAAGGTGGGCAGAAGAGCGACCAGAAGACCAGCAGCGTAGGGGGTGTACCCGGTCCCGGCCGGAAGGAGACCCGCGCCCCCTGGAGATCAGAGAGGTCGAAGGAAGAGGCTGCGGAGCCCGCGGCTGGGAGTCCGGGACTGAAAGCTTCCTGGCCATCGCCCGAGGGGCAAGGGCTGGTTCCCCCTGCGCACTCGTCGACCGGGAGGAGAGGCGGCCCGGCGTCGCCGGCGAGGACCGGTGGGGCAGCCAGGCCGGCTGGTGCAGCCACGGCCCAAAGCATCGCAAGTACCATGGCTCGAACGCAGCACCTCACCCAAGTCTCCCTTCCGCATTGCAACGCTTGTTTCGGGACTGGTTCCCAGTCGGGGCAAATTATCTCACCCCTGTCTTCCCGAAACGAGAGCTACCAACCCCCGGAGCAATTGATCCGCTCGGTCGTGCTCCGAGATAACCAGACCGTGCCCGCGACGACCGTCGAGGAGGCCGCGATGAGCCTGCGGAGGCCGGTCCGAGGTAGTGCAAACCCCTTGACATCGATCGAGGTGCGTGGAGACTGCGGCCTTTCCCCCGAAGACAGGCGCGCTACGGAGGGCAGGGTTTGAGCGAAAGGTCGTCCGCAACGGACAGCTTCCATCAGCCCCAGAAGTACTGGGGGCTGGCCTCTTGGATCTTCTCCACCGACCACAAAAGAATCGGGATCCTGTACCTCACGACAGGACTCTTCTTCTTCCTTGTCGGGGCTGGGGTGGCTCTCCTCATGCGCCTGGAGCTGCTGAGCCCCACGCCATGGCTGATTACCGACCAGGCGTACGACCAGGCCTTCACCCTCCACGGACTCACCATGATCTTCCTGTTCGTGATCCCGGTGATCCCGGGTGCGTTCGGGAACTTCCTCATGCCCCTCCAGATCGGCGCCCGGGACGTGGCCTTTCCCCGGCTGAATCTGCTCTCTTGGTGGCTTTATCTCACGGGCGGGATCCTCCTGTATTCGACCGCCTTTACGCACGGGGGGATCCCCGACACGGGGTGGACCCTCTACACGCCATACAGCATCCGGACGACGACCAACGTCACCCTGGGGGCCTTTGCGATCTTCGTGGTCGGCTTCTCGTCCATCCTCACGGGCATCAACTTCACGGTCACCATCCACCGGCTACGGGCGCCGGGCATGAACTGGTTTCGCCTGCCTCTGTTTGTCTGGAGCCTGTACGCAACGGCCCTCACCCAGGTCTTCGCCACACCGGTCCTCGCCATCGCCGTGCTACTCCTGGCCTTCGAACGGCTGATCGGCGTGGGCTTCTTCGACCCGGCCAAGGGCGGCGACCCGCTCCTCTTCCAGCAC
>QJVU01000484.1 GCA_003235605.1 Planctomycetota bacterium
GGTCGGGATGCTCCATCGGCGGAAAACGGCGGTTCCCGAGGGTCTCCGCCACCTGCACACGATCGTCCTTGCCGCGGGTGAGCACGTAGCGCCCGTCCATGGTGTAGACAGCCTCCTGGGACCTGTGGTACGGGTGCTGGGTGGGTGCCACCACCTGTCCGGCGGCGGGACGCAGCAGCCGGGCGGCGTTGTCGTCGCAGCCGATGGCCAGGTGGGAGCCACCGGGCTGGAACACCGCCCCCTGCACGGCGGCCCGCTGTTCGATCTGCCGCCGGACGACCCCGTCCTCGCCGAGGATCCACAAGCTGGCGGTGTTGTCGTAGCTCGCCGAGAGGAAGCGCTTGCCGCTTTCGTCGGCGCGGATGCGGTGGATCACCCCGTTGTGGTGCAGCGGACCAAGGAGGTAGTCGCCGTCCGCCTCGCTGAGGCGATGGTCCTTCCGGCTCAGGGCCTCCGCCACGCTCCAGATGAAGATGTTGCCATCGCCATCCCCGGTGACCACGCGGTCTCCTGCGTCGCCAAGGAAGTCAGCCGTGGGCACCCGTGTGCGGTGCTGGATGGTGGCGATCACCTTCCGGCTCTGCACATCCCAGATGCGGGTCTTCTTGTCGTGGCAGGCGGTCAACATGCGGTGGCCGTCAGGACTGAAGGCCACGTCGTGGACGAAGAAGGCCTTGTGTTCCCTCTCGAAGGTCGCCAGCCTGATTCCGCGCTCGGCGTGCCAGACGGTGACCGTGCCGTCGCCACAGCTGGTGACGAACTGATGGTTGGCCCCGGGTCGGAAAGCTGCCCCAGCCACACCGCCGCACTTGGCCGAGGCCTGCGCCGCCCCGCAGCTCGCCGCACAGGGCGTCTGGCTCGGGTCATGGCCGTCGTGCTCCCCATGGTGGAAGGTACGCAGCCGTCTTCCGGTCGCCGTATCCCAGACGAACGCCGTGGTGCGGTAGTCGGAGGACAACAGCCGCGTCTGGTCGGCGGAGAACTCCAACTCGTGCACGTCGCCGCGGTGGCTCAGGGGAGCACCCATGCGTTCGCCGGACTCGAGGTCCCACAGTTGGGCGCTGTTGTCGTTGCTGCCGGTGGCCAAACGCCTGCCATCCGGACTGATCGCCACGCTGATCACCGCATCCTGGTGGGGGTACATCATCTGCAACGTGGTGAGCTCGGCACGCCAGGCCTGCAGGTTGGCGCGCACCAGGTTCTCGTAGGCAGGCTCATCCTGGGGGCAGAGCTCCAGGGCGTGGGCCAACCACAGCATTCCGGTGCCGACCTTGCCCTCGGCACACAACGCCAGACCCCGGTCCAGGGCCAGGCCGAAGCTCTGTTTCCGCTGGGCATCTTCCGAGCTCCGGGCTTGGAAAAAGCCGACGCTGGTGCCGGTCAGACCCAGGATCAACAAAAGCCCCATGATCGCCGTCGCCACCACCGGACCACGGTTGCGGCGCACGAACTTCCTGAGGCGGTAGCTGCGCGAGGGCGGGCAGGCCAGCACGGCTTCGTCCCGGAGAAAGCGCTCGAGATCCTGGGCCAGGGCTCCTGCACTCTCGTAGCGGCGGTTCCGGTCCTTCTCGAGCGCACGCATGACGATCCAATCGAGCTCCTGGGCGAGGCGTCGCGGCAGCTCACCGGGGCGCAACCGCCGAGCGTCCGCGATGCGCCCCGCGCCCGACCCCAGGTCCGCGGCACGGGCGCTGGGCAGTGCGGGGTCCTCGTTGCAGACGATGCGCAGCATCTCCGTCACGCTGGCCGAGTCCATGCGCTCCCGCTGGATCGGCGTGGTCCCGGTCAACAGCTCGTACAACAGCACCCCCAGGGAATAGATGTCGCTGCGGGTATCGACGTCGACCTGGTCCAGGCGAGCCTGCTCGGGGCTCATGTATTCCAGGGTCCCGAGAATCTGCCCATCCAGGGTGTGCATGGTCGGGCCGGTGAGGCTCGGGTCGGTGGCCTTGGCCACGCCAAAGTCGATGATCTTCGGGGTCGCCTGGTTGTCGTACTCGGCAACCAGGATGTTCGCCGGCTTGAGATCGCGATGGATGATGCCCTTCTGATGGGCATGGTGGACACCATGGCACACCTTGAGAAACACCTCGATGCGCTGCCCCAGCGTGAGACGGCGCTGGTCGCAGTACTCGTTGCACGGGATGCCGTCGACGTACTCCATCACGAAGTAGGGTCGCCCCGACTCGGTGGCCCCGGCATCGAACACCTTGGCCACATTGGGGTGGTCCATCACCGCCAGCGCCTGGCGCTCGGCCTCGAAGCGCTGGATGACACGGTTCGTGTCCATGCCCGGCTTGATGATCTTGAGGGCTACATCGCGCGCTACGGGCTGGTGCTGTTCCGCCAGATAGACGACCCCCATGCCGCCTTCCCCGATCAACCGTCTGAGCGTGTAGGGACCCAGGCGTGTGCCCGGCTGTTCGAAGATCACCTTGGGGGTGCTCTGCCTGGGGGGTCTTGTCGGATCGAACCGTGCCCCACGGTCGTAGGCGGCCAGAAGGTCCTCGACCTCCTTCCGCAGCGCGCGGTTGCTGCCGCAGCTCCGGTCGAGCAAGGCACGGCGCTGGACCTCGGAGTCCAGCTCGAGGAGCGAACAGAAGATCGTCTTGGCTTCCTTGGAGACAGACATGGCAACGGACGGGCGTGGGTGCAGTCGGCAGAACGAGCGGAGGGCAGACTACTGGATTGAGCGGCGGAAGGCACGGTGACCTCCCGCCCGAGCTGCACAGGTCGCCTGGAACACTCCCGACTGCTACGTGCCGATCACCAGGCGTGCGCCGCGGGAGAACTGGCCGAGCCAGGCACCGTTGCTGTTGGACCTGATCTCGACGACCTGCATGTTGCAGCCGGTGCCGATCAGGGACCTGTTGTTCGGCACGCCGAAGCGCGGGTACAGCCACCCACCCTTTTCTCCAACGCCTGCCGTGCGAGACCAATCCACCGTGGTGTACAGGTAGCCCGTGACCAGCTTGAGTTGCGGGTTGCTCCGGCCGATCCCCAGCACAAAGGTGGACTGGCAGTTGCAGCCACTGTCGTAGTATGAAACCGGCATGCGCACGGCCACCGTGGAGCCGAGGACCGGGGCCGAGGTCACCAGCCAATCCTGCGTCCCGAACCTGCCGTTCTGGAAGCCGTTTTTCTGGTCGATGTAGGTCAACGTCGCAGCCTGGGCATCGAGGCCGACCGCGGTCAGGACGAAGAGAGAAAGGCGTAGGATGATGCTCATGGGTCTTGGTCGAGGCTCTTCAGTGGAATAGGGGGCGGGCGTGGCCCGCTGACACCCACCCTGCGTGGGGGTCTGCCTTCGTCTGCCAGGGATTTCGGTGGTTTTCCTCAGCCCGTGAGGTGTACGCAGGAGCGGATTGGCTGCGTCCGAGCACGGGACGCCAGGATCAGACAGAATGCGGCCGTGAAGCCCCTATCCCACTGCAGAGCGCGCGGCCTGGTCACCCTGCTCTTGCTCATGGGGATCGTGAACGGCTGCCAGGTTGCCTGCGGCGAGCTCTCACCCGAGGCCATCCGCGCCGCCTCCCTCGCTGCAGCCGAGAAAAGCGCAGTCCTCGACCTCTGGCAGGGCGCAATCGACCTGGGCAACGAGTTCCTCGCCAGTGAGAGCAACCGCAGCATGCCGAAGGACGCGCGCCTCTGCCTGGAGTCCACCGGCATGTCGCTCCGGGTCCTTGAACGGACCATACCGCTCAAGCTGGTTCTGCATGACGACTACCCGAGGAGCTCTTGTGTTTGTGCTACGGTCGACACCCATCGCGACGAGGTGTTGGTCTATCGACCGTGGGGTGTCGACGCGGGGGCTCCCATCCTGACCCACAACACCTTCTTCATCCCCGTGGTTTCACCGTTTGGCCACGCCCAGGCCGACCTGGCCTGGTCGATCTTACGGATCGCAGCGATCTTCTCCCACGAGACCGAGGCGCACATAAGCACCTGGGAGTGGTTCAAGTGCCAGTACCTGGAATGGCTCCTGGGTTCAGGCCACCACCGGGTTTCCATGCGCATACCGGACGCGGTGTCGGGCGAGTTCGCGAGTTACTGGAATCGTCGCCCGCGCACCCCAGGACGTTGATGGTCGGCCTCCGAGGCCAGCGGTTTCGACCTACTTCACCTGCCGATTCCACTCTTGGCTGGTGATCACCGACCTCGGGTCCAGCACTCGCGAGCCATCCTCGG
>QJVU01000060.1 GCA_003235605.1 Planctomycetota bacterium
GAGGCCGAGAACCTGCCCCGGCGGGTGCGGATCCCATGCCAGATCAAGGCCAATCCCGAGCCAGGGGAGGGTCTCGGGGTCGAGACCAGCGATGCCGAGGATGGCAAGCTCCGCATCCTCCTCAACTTCGGCCAGCGGACCGCGGTTGGCGTCCTCGACCCCGGAGAGTTCAAGAGCTGAGCAGGGCCATGCAGAGGCCACGCACCCTCGCTCTTCTCGCCGCCTTCCTGTCGGGGTTCCTGCCAGCCCAGGAAACGAAGCCTCGGGACAAGCCTCCGGAGAGGCCTCGAAGGCAGTCCGAGTACGAGAAGGTCGCCACCCTGGGCGTCGAGACCCGCGCACCCACCAAGGAGGAGTGCGCCCGCTACGCCCTCGACCTCAACGTGCGCTACCAGGGCCAGATGATCGAGCGTGTAGCCAGGGACGGCGTCGGCGCCAGGGCTGGCCTGCGCCAGGGCGATGTCCTCCTGGTGTTCGACAAGGTCGAGATCTTCAGCCGCGACGACATCCGCGATCTGCTGATGGTGCGCAAGCCGGGCCAGAAGGTCACCCTGCAGGTCCTGCGGTACAAGGATGCGAAGAGGACCGATGCGGATCGGACCGACGCGGAGCGGACCAAGGAGAAGGTTGTCGTGCGCCTCGAGCTGGGAGAACGCAAGGTGCCCAGGCGGATGGAACCCTGCCTGCGATGGCACTACGCAGGGCTCGCGTACCTGGAGGACGCTCTTGCCCAGGCGAAGAAGGAGGGCAAGCGTGTCCTCGTGGGCCTGTCCGGAGCCGACACTTGATGAGCAAGCACGCGCTTCGAGAGCCGTGAGCTCTCGGATCAGCTGAACGACAGGAAGGTCCTGGGGGCGTCAAGGGACATGGTCCGGATCCTGATCCGACGGCCCCATGCCTACCGGTTCAGGCGGGATCATCCCGGCTCGCCGATTCCGGGTCTGCTCCTTCTGGACGCAAAGGGCAAGGTCCTGGAGAGCACCCGCCTGCCAGCCCCGGAGGGAGTGAAGACCCTGTTGGACCTCCTTCAGGACTGACGCCTCAACGGCCGGGCACGGGCTCGACCCACCAGCGCTCGGGGTAGAGGCCGAGCTTGTTGGGCTCGGCGTCCCGAAAGCGCTTGTGAAGCAGGACGCCCGTGAGGGGGTACACGAGCAGGGTCAGCGGCTGATCCTCGTGGAAGATCTCGTTGAAGCGGGCATACAGGGCCCGACGCTGGTCCGGGTCGGATGTCCTGCGCGCCTGCTCCAGCAGGCGGTCCACTTCGGGGTTCGCATAGCCCATGCGGTTGAGGCCAACCCCTGCCTGGGAGGAGTGGAAGTTGGGAAACGGGTCCTCCACCGGATCCAGGCTCATGAACAACAGCATGCCGTCGAAGTCCCCTGCCTTGAGCCGCGCCGACATGGCGGCCCACTCCATGGGGAGGATCCGCAGCTTCACGGGCAGATCCTGCAGGGCGGGCTGGGCCAGCTCCAGGATGCGCCGGTGGAGGGGCTGACCGCTGGCAATGACGACCGACAGGGCAAGCTCATGGTCCCCATCCACCCCCGCTTCCGCCAGCAGGCGGCCCGCGGCTGCCGGGTCGTGGGGCAGCGGTTCGGGCGCGCCCTGCGCCTCCGCCGAGCCCGGCGCAAACCAGGTCGACGTCATCTTGCCCTGTCCCGCCATCAAGCCCGTGGCGATGGCCTCGCGATCGAAGCACATGGTGAGAGCGCGCCTGACACGGGGATCCCCGAGGAAGCGTCTTCGGTGGTTCCAGACGAGGACGAAGTTGCCGCCGCGCAGCTGGTCGTAGATGCACACCCGGTAGGTCGCTGCAAGCTCCGGATGACTGGACAGGAGGTTCCGCACGTTGGAATCGACGAAAATGTCTATTGCCCCCTGCCTCAGCAGAGCCAGGCGCGCCGCCGGCTCCTGGACGAACAACACACGCATCCCCGCGAGGTTCCACCCGTCGGGCCGGGCGGCATGGCGCCAGCAGCACGGATTCTGGACCAGCTGCAGGTCCCGGCCGCGGCGCCAGGTCCCCAGGCGATAGGGACCCGTGCCGGGCCCGGGGAGGTGCACCTGGGGCAGGTAGGCCCCCAGGAGGTCCCAGATGTCCGCTGTCTTCGCCGCCCCTTGCTCCCTGGCCAGGTCATGCGCCCGGCGCAGGAACCAGGCACGGTCCATGACCAGATAGCCCGTGGCCGCCTGGCTGAGCGCGGACAGCCCCGGGTAGCGCAAGCGCAGCAGCAGGCGGCGGTCGCGCACCTCCGCCGCCTCGATCAGTCCCAAGGCATCTCCGAGGTTGCCCATGGGGACCTTGGTGCGCCGGGAGACCTCGAAGGGGAAAACCACGTCCGCGTCCGTCAAAGGCTGGCCGTCGGAGAAGCGCACGCCCTCCCGGATCGGGAACACCCATGACCGGTCGTCCGGTCCCTGTTCGTAGGCCACCGCCAGGGCGGGCCTGAGGGCACCGGTGTCCGGGTCCCAGTCCAGCAGCGCCTCGTGGGTGAACTGCAGGACCACACGCTGGGCCACCAGGTCCCTTGTGGTGAAGGGGTTCAGGTCCCGCGGCTCGGAGTAGCAGCCCGTGTAGATGCCGCCCTGCGGCCGCGTCTTTCCATGGGCCAGTTCGACGACGGTGTCGCCAACCGTCGCCACGCTCACGACCGCGAAGACAAGGGCGGCGATGCCCGCCACCACCCCCAGGGCAACAACCACCAGCGCGCGCATGGATCCTAACCTAGGCCAGGTGTCTGGAGCTATCTACAAAAAGAGGCGCCCCGATCTCGGTCGGGGCGCCATGCCACCGGCGGGATCCATGCCACCCCACCGGTCGCTCCCATTTCGTCGACCCTCAGTCGGCCCGCACCTCCTTGCAGTCCGGGTTGCTCAACAGCAGGAAGCCCTTGGGCTCCTGGACCAGGGCCTGGCCGGTGACGGACAGACCCACCAAGGAGGCAATGTTCGGAGGCTGGAAGCTGAACTCGAAGACGCCGAGCTGGTTCACCTGGCCCTTGCTCAACAGCACGAACTGGGGTCCCAGGAGGAAGGTGCCCAGGGATCCTGCCGGAGCATAGCTGGTCAGCGCGGTGGCGGTGACGCCGACAGCGGCCATGGAGTTGGGCGTCCACCGCACCTGCCAGCGGTCGGCCCGTCCCAGGCGGATGTTGCCCATGTCGAAGATCTTGGTCGTGGCCGTTGCCGACCGCACGTCCAGGGAGGGCTTGGTGGCGGTGCCGGTGTTCACCACCTGCATGACGTACTGCTGGCCCACCAGCAGGTTGAGGTTCAGCGTCGTGCTGGTCAGCGGGATGTTGGTGCAGCCCAGGAAGAACTGGTTCTGGGTGTTCTTGACATCTTCGATCTTGCCGCGCAGCAGCTGGGTCTGGCTGTTGAGCCCCGCGGCAAGCACGCTCGCAACGAGCAACAGGGAGGAGATCTTCATGGTCGGGTTCCTTTGGTTGGTCAAGTGGTCGTGGTTGTTGAATGCCATGGCCGAGAGCAATGCCCGTGCCACCGACTGGTTGCCCCCCGGCGTGTGTGGATCCCGAACGGCTCCGGTCGGCGCCGTCAGGATCCCTGACGCTGGATGCGCTTCAGCTTCTCGTAGAGCGCGGTGCGGGAGATCCCCAGGATCCTGGCCGCCTTGGCCTTCTCGCCCCCGGTCGCCGCCAGCGCCGCCTGGATCGTGCGGGCCTCCGCTTCCTGGAGGCTGAGGACGGGCCACCCTGCTTCCGCTGCTCGTGGCACGGCATCCCGGGCCTCCGGGTCCGGGGCTCCAGGCAGATTCCGGGCTTCGGGCAGGCTTAGCGCCTCGATCCGGTCGTCCTCCGCCAGGATCGCGGCGCGGGCAACGACATGCTGCAGCTCGCGCACGTTCCCCGGCCAGGAATAGCCCAGGAGCTGTCCCTCTACCTGCTTGCCCATCTCCACCCGCCGGCCCTGCTCCTTGTTGAACCGGGCCAGGCATTCCCTGGCCAGCAGCAGGATGTCCTCTCCCCGATCCCGCAGGGGCGGCACCTGCAGCTCGACGGCGGCGACGCGGAAGTAGAGATCCTCCCGGAACGTCCCGGCCTTCACCGCCGCCTGGATGTCCTTGTGGGTGGCCGCGACCAGGCGGATGTTCACGGGGATCGTACGGCTGTCCCCGACACGGCGGATGCGTTGCTCCTGGAGGGCCCGCAGCAGCTTGGCCTGCAACTCCAGCGGCATGTCGCCGATCTCGTCCAGGAACAACGTGCCCCCCGAGGCCAGCTCGAAGAGGCCCTCGCGGTCCGCGTCGGCGCCGGTGAAGGCGCCCTTCTTGTGGCCGAACAGCTCGCTCTCCATGAGGTCCGCGGCGATCGCCGAGCAGTTCTCCGCCACGAAGGGTCCGCGGCCCCGGGGGCTCTGGTCGTGGATCATCCGCGCCACCAGGTCCTTGCCGGTGCCGGTCTCCCCAAGGATCAAGACAGCCAGGTCGGTCTCCGCCAACCTCGAGAGCTCGCGGCGGAGTGCCTGCATCGGGGCGCTGTCCCCGAGCAACCTGGCCGGCGGGCCAAGGGCGCGCCGCGCCATCTGTAGATCCCGACGGCTCTGCTGGAGCTCCGCCGCCAGCTGCTCCTCGCGCAGCATGCGCTCCACGGCGATGGCCGCCTGGTCGGCGAGGATCTCCAGGTGCCCGCGCTCGGTCTCCCCGAACACCGCAGTCCGGCCCGGATGCTCCACGTAGATCGCACCCACCGTGCCCGACGCACACCGGAACGGCGCACAGATCGCGGAGCGCTGTTCCAGGTTGCGGACGCTGGGCATGTCCATGAGCTCCCGGTCCGACTGGGCATCCTCCCCGGTGAGGATGCGCTGCGCCTGGAGCGCGCGATTGATCATCGACCGGCTGAACGCACCGGGACCACTCTGCATCTCGCCGGTGCTGAACTCCCGTCGCAGCCCATCCGGCCGCGACACCAGCAGGATGCCGTTCCGCCCGCCGCTGAGGGTCACAGCCGCATCCAGGAGGTAGGTCATGGCCCGCTCGAGGTCCGCTTCGCCGGCCAGGCGCCGATTGATGGCCAGGAAGGTCCGGAAGACCTCCTTGGAAGGCTGCTGTGACGATTCCGGTTGCGTGTTCATCTCCTGCATCTTCATCTTCGTCAGGTCCGCCCTCGATACCAGTGTACGGAGCTCGCCCAGCTTCTGGAGTTCCTGCTCCATGCGCGGTGTCTTCGGCGGTCCTGCCTCGGCGACACAGGCGTCGGCTGCCTGCCAGTCACCCAGCAGGGCGTGGGCTCGGGCCAGGAGCAACAGCACGAGAGGCATCGGTTCCTTCGCGCCCAGTCGCGCCAGCTCGTCGCGGGCCTTCTCCAATTGCCATCTCGCTCCGTGGGCGTCGCCGCCCTCCAAACTCACCACGCCGAGGTTGGCCTGGGTAATCGCCGCTCCCGTGTGATCCCGAAGATGCTCGAACAGGCTGCGGGCCCGACGCAGATGCTCGGTGGCTTCGGCGTAGTTGCCGGCATCCTTGGCCAGAACCCCCAGGTTGGAGCTGGTCGTGGCTGTGTAGCGAACGTTGCCGAGAGACTGGTGCACCTGGAGAGCTTCCTTGTGGAGGCGGATGGCCTCGTCACGCCGGCCGGTGATCCGCTCCACCTCCGCGAGGTTCGCCAGGGCAGCAGCGTACGTGAAGGGCTCCTCCTCCCGGCTCAACTGCTCCACCACGGACGACAACGCCTCGCGGGCGGCCGTTGGTTTTCCCATGGCCACCAGGACGTTGCCGAGCAGGACGCGTGGCTGCGGTCGCGGCCCTGGAACCAACTTGTGCAGGCGCTTCTCCGCCTCCGCCAGACGACCGCGGGAGTAGTCGATGGCGGCGCGCAGGTTCTCGACCTCGTCGCCTGAGAGCTCTTCACCGGAGTCGTTCAGCAGCTGCTCCGCCCGCTCCGGCTGGCCCATGTCGTAGAGGGCTCGCGCACGGAGCACGGTCAGATCCGGCACCAAGGACAGGCAGCGAACCGGTTCTCCGGCACGGAGAAGTCCCTCGGCCAGGCCGGCTCGCAGCTCGCGATCCTCGGTGGGGTCGGTGGCGGAGCGCCCGCGGTAGGCCCGGAGTGCGGCATGCACATGTCCGGCAGCCGCCGCCTGGCGCAGCCCCGCAGGCGTCACTTCCACCGACGGCATCTCCGAGACCTCGAGGCGAGCCGTCATCGCGTCGGGCCAGATCCAGCGGGGACCATGGGGAACGATGTGGCCTGCGGCCATCAGCTCTTCCAGCAGGTCCCCGAGCTCGCTCGTGGTGGTCACGCCACGCACGAGCAGTGCTTTCGCCGCGGCGAGGGAACGCTCATCGTCCAGGCCGACGGCCCGGTGGAGGTGACGGGCGACCTGATCGTGGGTGAGGGCCGGCAGCTCGAGCACCGCAGCCGTCGCGCTGCCGCGCCGCACCACGCATTCGTCTGCCGCAACGTCGATCCGGATCATGTCTCCCAGCACGACGCCGGCGTGGATCGACAGCAGGCGCCGGTCCTCGAGGCTGCCACCCCGGATGTGGAGATCGGCCGCTGATCCTGCGCCCTTCATGCACACCTTCAGGGCCGGGCCGAACATCTCGATGGGATCCGGGCGCAGCAGCCCGCCGGACGGGCGACCGCTGCCACCTGTCAAGAGTTCGAGGGCTTCCTGGGCATCGGCGGGGCGCCGGCCGGGTTCGGTGGCCAGCAGCCGCGGCAGCAGGGTATCGAAAGGAGCTTGCAGGCTCGCCGGATCCACTCCGGCCGCGAAGAGGAAGTCCTGCTGCGCCAACCGGCGAGCGCTGCGGTGACCGAGGGCCACGAACAAGAGCGCCCCCAGGGCAAACAGGTCACTGCGAGCATCCGTGGCCAGGCCCAACAGCTGTTCCGGCGCCGCATATAGCGGCGTGCCGCCGCTGGAGCGCTCGCCACCCCGGGCTCCCAGGCCGAGGTCCAGAAGCACATACTCTGCTGCGTCGGATCTTCGCAGGACGTTGGCGGGCTTGATGTCCAGGTGGAGGACGCCCCGCAGGTGCATGTAGGCGAGAACCTCGAGCAGCTGCGTCGCCAGATCGACTACCTCGGAGGGCGCGAGGGCCGGAAGCCTGTCCAGGGAGGTACCCGCGACGTGCTCGCGAAGCAGGTAGGCCTGCCCGTCTTCGGTATGCCCGGTCTCCAGGATGGCCGGGATCCTGGGGTGCTCCAGAGAGGCCAGCAGCGACGCCTCTTGGGCCGGAATCCCGGCGGGCAGCACCTTCAGCAGCCGCTCGTGTCCCGAGGCACGATCCCGTACGTGCCCGGACCAGCCCTCGCCGCCAGCGTAGGCTTCGACGAGGACGAACCGTTTCCGCAACGAGGTCCAGGGAATGTCTGGCAGGGCGGCACCGGACATGGCGGCTGGCGCGTGCGCGGGGTCATCCTCCCGCGCCGGAGACCACGAAGCGCACCTTCGCGCTGGAAGACATCAACACGTTCTTGGTGGGAGAGAGATAGCGCAGGCTCGCTGCGTTCAGGATTCCACCGCCCGCGGGGGTGAGCACGATCTGCTGGAGGCCCTTTTCGGGCGGCAGGATTACCAATGGGCCGTTGACGATACGGACCACTGGCACGGTGATGCCGGTGTAGTCCGACGCGATGAAAACGGTGAACAGACCACCCTGACCATGGACCTCGGGAGTCAGAAACACCCCAGGAGGGCCGGGCAGGACTGTCTTCAGGGTCGCGCTGTCCACGAACGTGTCGCCCGTCCAGCCTGGGACCAGGATCGTGGGCGTGCCCCCCAGGGCATCGCCCGTGGACATCGCGGCTCGCTGCGCGGCGGTGATCGTGCTCTGAGACGCAGTGTTGGTGTCGATGCGACGCACCAGGGAGGGCAGGTTGGTCTGCTTGAGCGAGGTGATCACGATCCCCGCCTGTGACTGGTAGGCGCTCTCCGGTGCCAGCGCTCCCGCTCCGTAGGGAGGTTGGGTCTCCTGAGCCGTCCCGGTCAGGTTCAGGACGTTCTTGGCGGTGGTCAAGACCTTGTACAGGTCGTGGGCATCCGCATCCCCCACCCCGATCGTAAGGGTGGTTTTCACGAACATCGGCACGATCATGATCCCGATGTACGGCTTGAAGTTGGCATCCGATGTGACCTGGTAGTTGACCCCGTTCGTCCCCGTGTCCAGCAGGAAGATCTCGTCCCGAACGGTCGAGTCCACGTACAGCAGCCGCGTGCCATCGTCGTTCAGCATCAGCCGCGTCCCGCCGCCGAACTCGGGCAGGTAGCCGGGCTCTTCGTACTTGCTGGCCTTGGGGGAGAGCTGTGTCGCCGAGCCGCTGCTCCCCAACACGTAGATCGAGTAGAGCTTCTGGGGACCGAACAGAAAGGCTACCTGGGTGCCGTCTCCGGACATCGCCATCGCCGCCTTGAGGCGCGACTCCTGTGAGCCGCTGGGCGTCATGTCGGTGGGCTGGCCGCTGTCCGCGAGCGGGCAGCGCCAGAGCTTGTGGTCGACGGTCTGGAAGAACAGGTGGCTCTTGCCGACGCAGAGGCTGACGTTCTCCACCACCGCGGGGATCTTCACCTGCCGCGCCGGGGCCTTGCTGCTGGCATAGGTCTGGCCATCCAGGCGGGCGATGTAGAGCTCCCCGGCCTGGGTGGCGAAAGCCGCATGGCCGCCGCCGTTGGCCATGCCGATGCGGTCCAGGAACGGCGTATCGGTGCCCGACGTCCCCACCCCCTTGAGCTCCAGGAGCACCACCGCCTGGCCGCGCGGGGTGATCAACAGGTAACCATGCCAGGCGCCACCAGCACGGCGGTACTGGAACACGCGGCCCCCGGAAGGCAGCTCCACGCGCCACAGACCGTGACGCTGGATCCGCCGCGACCTGGTGGGGTCCAGCTCTTGGGTCACGGTGCGGTTGGTGATCTCGATCGGCAATATCTCCGCTTGTTGGAGCAGGATCGTGCCGTCGCCCTCGGGCTTGGACTCGTCCAGCAGGCGGAGGGACAGCTGGTTCTGGGCTGCTCCCTCCAGGAGCGCGATCTGGTCCTGGGCAGCCAGCGAGGAGCCGGTGAGAAGAGCCAGGACGGGCGCCAACAGGGCGGGGACCGGGGGAAGGCTGGGTTTCATGGCAGTCGGGATTCTAGGGCAATAGGAGTGCAGGCGTGGTCGTGAGAGCCAGAACTACGCGGAAGGCCGTAGGTCATCCGGCCCATACCGTCAAACTGCCAGCTCGGTTACCAACATCCGTGCCTCTGCGAGGTTTTCACCGTGGGGCGCGCTCGTGTCCGGGATGCGGTCAGGGCCGTCCAGGATGCGGACGCCGACATCTCCGCGGATCCAGGTCTCGCTTCCCGGCATGACCCTTGCCCAACCAAGGCAACATGAAGAACCCGAAGCCCGCCCTCGCCTGTCTCGTGCTGCTTTCCCCCTCGGGGATGTTGGTCGCCCAGCTGCCCACGAAGGTGGTTCCTCCCCAGGCCGCCGCCTGGGAAGGCAACACGATCTCCGCCTACCCGTTCCAGTACACCCAGTGCCGGATGCAGCAGGTGTTCGACGGCGCCTACCTGGCCAACGAGAGCGCGTTGATCTTCGAGTTTGCCTTCCGCAGGGCGACGAACGGCACTACGGGCGGCTACCCCATCAACGGCACGACGTTCACCAACCTCACGGTGCGCCTCGGCACCACATCGAAGACGACCGCCACCCTGTCGTCGACTTTCGCAGCCAACCTCACTTCCACGATGACCACGGTCTTGAGCGGCACCTACAGCGTGCCGGCGCAACCCACCGTGAGCCCACCGGCTCCCTTCAACATCGTGTTCAAGCTCAGCCGCCCTTGGACCTACGACGCACGGGCCGGCAACCTCCTCTTGGACTTCGAACAGGGAGCAGCGCTCCTACAGTACACCGGCTATTGGATCGATGGCATTCAGCGGGACAACTACGGCAGGTACTTCGTCAAGGGGATCACCGGCCCGATGGCCAACAGTGATCGCCCGACGCTGTCCTTCACGACGCCCTACAACGCAGTGCCCGGCGGCAAGGTGGCCCTGCAGCTGGCATGGCCCACGAAGGCCTACCCGGCCACCCTCTTCGTCGGTGTCTCGAACAAGGCTTGGGGCGCAATCCCGCTGCCCTTGGACCTGACCATCCTGGGCGCCCCCAACAACACCCTCTACACGGGTGCCGAGCTGCGGCTGCCCCTGTCCTTCGCCAAGCAGACGAACGGTCGCTACCTGGCCACCACCACCCTGCCCATCCCCAACGACCAGCGCCTTGCCGGATGGCACGCCTTCTTCCAGAGCTACCTCCTGGACCCGCCGAGCAACGGGCTGGGCATGGTGTTCACCAACTATGCGGAGATGGAGATTGGCGGCGGGCCGGTGTTCACGCAGAGCGTTGGGGCCAGCGGCAGGTCCCCCACCACGGGCTACGTCGGCAGCACCTCGCCTCGGGGCGCGGTCATCCGGTTCTCGGGTGCGTTCAACTAGCAGCCAGCAAACAACAGAGCTCGAGTATCATCCACCCATGGTCTTGGTGGATCGCCGCTTCCTCGTGGAGGGGCTCGAGCCCTGCTACCTTTCCATGAGCAGTGCAGAGCTCGGGTCCAGGGTCGAGAAGGCCCTCGAGGAGCTCCGCGACTGCCGCGCGTGCCCGCGAAACTGCGGCGTGAACCGGATGGCGGACGAGACCAAGGTCTGCAACACCGGCCGCCGCGCCCGCGTGGCCAGCTCCTTTCCCCACTTCGGGGAGGAAGACTGCCTCAGAGGAAGGAACGGCTCCGGCACGATCTTCTTCAGCCTCTGCAACCTCCGCTGTGTCTTCTGCCAGAACTGGGAGATCAGCCAGCAACAGTCCGGCAGGGAGATGGACGCCGAAGAGATCGCCGGCCTCATGCTCGCGCTGCAGGCCCGGGGATGTCACAACATCAACCTCGTGACGCCGGAGCACGTTGCCCCGCAGGTGGTGGAGGCCATCGCGGCTGCGATCCCCCGGGGCCTGCGCCTGCCCATCGTCTACAACACCAGCGCCTACGATGCCATTCCGTCGCTGCGCCTTCTCGAAGGCCTGATCGACATCTACATGCCCGACTTCAAGTTCTGGAAGACGGAGACCGCAAGAGAGCTCGGCAAGGCCAAGGACTATCCCGAGCACGCCCGCGCGGCGATCCTGGAGATGCACCGCCAGGTGGGTTCGCTGCGGTTCGGCCCAGACGGCCTGGCGCGCCGGGGTGTCCTGGTCCGTCACCTGGTGATGCCTGGCCAGGAGGACGAAGCCGCCTCGATCCTCTCCTGGCTCGCAGCCGCCGTCTCCCCGGATACCTACGTCAACCTCATGGCCCAGTACCGCCCGGACTTCCAGGTACCGAGCACGAGGGATCGCGGTGGCGAGTTGCGCTATCGGGCCATCGACCGGCAGCCGAGCCCGACAGAGCTGCGACGCGCCGTGATAGCTGCACGCACCGCAGGACTGCGGCTGGACGAGCGCTGGCACTGATCCAATCCGGATCTAGTGATACGAGGAGTTCCTCCTCGGAGCCGTCGAGAGGCAGAGGGAGTATCCTGGGGCGCCATGAGACCGACTTCGTTACTCGTTCTCCCGCTGCTGGCGCCCCTCCTTTGGGCCCAGAGTCCGGGTTTCTGGGAACGGCGCCCGTCCCTGTCCAGTCCCCGACAAGAGGTGGCGGCTGCGGTGCTGAACGGCCTGGTCTATTGCGCGGGTGGCCTCGGCTCTGACCGCTCTGCGCTCAGCACCGTCGAGCGCTACGACCCGAAGTCCGGGAAGTGGGCCTTCGTCGCGGCCATGCCGACGACACTGCACCACTTCGGGATGGCAGCAGCAGGGGGCAAGATCTACGCGATCGGTGGCTACGTGAGCAGTTTCAGCGGCACCGACAAGTGCTGGGTCTACGATTCCACCAGCGACAAGTGGTCTGCCATCGCCAACCTCCCTCGGGCCCGGGGCGCGTTGGCGGCCGCGGCGATCAACGGCAAGATCTACGCAGTGGGTGGCGTGGTGCCGTCCGTCGGCATCGTCGGCGACCTGACCGTCTACGACCCCTCGACCAACAAGTGGTCCACCCTGGCACCGATGCCGACGCCCCGGGAACACCTCGCGGTCGCCGCTCTCGGCGGCAGGCTGTATGCGGCCGGGGGCCGCACCAGCAGCAACTTCAAGACCCTGGAGGTCTACGATCCCGCCAACAACAAGTGGAGCCGCCTGAAGGACATGCCCACTGCCCGCGGTGGCAACGGCGCTGCTGTGCTGAACGGCAAGCTGATCGTGGTGGGCGGCGAGGTCCCGGGCATCTTCCGCGAGACGGAGGAGTACGACCCCACGACAGATACCTGGCGTAGCCTGGAGCTGATGTCCACGGGGCTGCACGGCATCTATCCGGTCACGATTGGCGATGAGATCATGGTCGCCGGCGGAGCCACCGTGGCTGGCTACGCAGCCAGCAACATCGTGCTCTCCCTGCGCATGCATCCCGACGGGGTCGATCCCTACGGCAGCGGTACCCCTTCCTGCAACGGCAACATCCAGGTGTATGTCACGCACAGGCCTTTGCCAGGCGAGACCATGTTCGCCGTCGTCTCGGACAACGGTCCTGCCGGTGCAGCCGGTTTGTTCGCTGTGGGTCCCGTCGCCGATGTCAGCGGATCCACTGCCCTCGGCTTTCGTACCCATCTGGACCTGACCAAGCCAATCCTGCTGGTAAGCGTCAGCAGCAACACGTCCGGGCGCAGCACCCTGAACGCACCGATCCCCAAGGGCGCCACCGGCCTGAGTGCCTTCGGCCAGTTCGCATGGGCCAACACCCAGGCCTGCGGTGGGCAGGGGACGGTCAGCTCGTCCCACGGGTTGGGTGTGCGGGTACGCTGAGTGCGGTTGGTACGGAGGCCGGCTCCGCACCGTCACACACCGCTATTTCACCAAGCTCAGGGGCACTGGGTTGCTGGCCATGTAGTAGTTGGCCTGGTTGTCGTAGACCAGGTAGGCGTGGTAGAGGACCACGCCGAGGAAGTCCGATATGACTACCTTCGGAACGTTGATCGAGGCTTGCGCTGTGCCGTTCGAATCGAGTGTCGACTTGGTGTTGGTCAGAATGGAGGTGTTCGCCAACGCGATCGTGTAGTCGGTCCAAATGTCCGGGACGAGGGGTATGGTCACGGGATCCTGGTTCGATAGGAGGGTGACCCCGGGGGTCGTGCCTGTCACGGACCCGAAGATCCAGTACGAACGGTTTGCGTGTTTCTGCCCGGCGTTCACGGTGAGCTTCTGCGTGCCGCCCGCGCTGATCGAGATCTCGTGCAGGTTTGCATACAGGGTGACCCCCATGTCCAGCCGGCAGGCGAAGGCGTCGGAGGCGCCGTTGAAGCCGGTGTCATACGCAGCTCCGGCTGCCGGGAAGTTCGTGGAGTAGGTACGCCCGGCCAGAACCACGACGCCGCTGGCATCCACGGCTAGCGCGTCGCCGGAATCGTTGCCGCTCCCCCCCAGGAACGTGGAGTAGACCAGCTGGGCGCCTCCGCTCTTGCTCGGATCCAGCCGGCTCACGAAAGCGTCGTCCTGCCCGTTGTAGGTCGTGTCATAGGCGCCGTTGGTCGTCGGGAAGTTGCTGG
>QJVU01000158.1 GCA_003235605.1 Planctomycetota bacterium
GAAGAAGCCACCGTAGCCAGCCACCACAGCGGGTCCTTTGCTGTCCTTAGCGGCTGCCGCCAGCGTGTTTAGTGTCCGTGGGGGGGAGGCTTCCGTCCACTGGCGGAAGCCGCATTCTGGGGACCGCCGCTGGTGCTTTCGGCCCACGGCAGTACGCTCGCAAACGCCGTTCCTGAAGGCTCTTCCAAAGGAGTTGGCCACTGCGCATCGGCTATCTCGACTGCTTTGCTGGCATTGCCGGGGACATGTGGGTTGGCGCTCTGTTGGACCAGGCTCCGAAGGGACGCACCCTGCTCGCAGACCTGGAGGCGGCAGTGGCTTCCCTCGACCTGCCCGGGGTTTCCATTGCTCAGGAGAAGGTGCTGCGCCAGGGGATGGCCGGCACCCGCTTCGTAGTCCGCGAGTCCGCTACCCGCGGCGGCCACCGGCATCTGCCGGAGATCCTCGAGATCCTGGAGCGGACGGACGTCCCCGCTGAAGTTCGATCCAGGGCACAGGCCGTGTTCACGGCCTTGGGCGAAGCCGAGGCCAGGGTCCATGACCTGCCGTTGGTCGGGGTGCACTTCCACGAGGTGGGAGCGGTGGACACGATCGTGGACGTGACCTGTGCGGTGTTGGCAACCCACCTCATGGGGATCGAACGGCTGTGCAGCTCTGCCGTCACGCTCGGCGGCGGCATCGTCAGGGCGGAGCACGGTACCCTGCCGGTTCCGGCTCCTGGCACCCTTGGCAGCCTCTTCGGCATCCCTGTGCGAAGTGGAGGACCGCAACACGAGTGCACGACCCCAACTGGCGCCGCCCTCTTGAAGGTCATGGTGGACGAGTTCGAGCCGGAGCTGACGTGGGTGCCGGAGAGCACTGGCTACGGCGCTGGCTCCCGCGACATTGAGGGCTACCCCAACTTGTTGAGGCTGACGATCGGGACCGCGCGCGACGCGGGCGCCGTCCGGAGCTTGACCGAAATCACCTGCAACCTGGACACCGCGACCGGGGAAGACCTGGGATACCTGCTCGAAGGCCTCCTGGAGCGCGGCGCCGTGGAGTCGTTCGCAACCCCGGTGGTGATGAAGAAGGGACGGCCGGCCTACCAGGTGACGACCTTGGTGAAGGCGGATGCCCGGGATCGTGTGGTGCGGTTCCTCTTGGAAGAGGCATCCACTCTTGGCCTGCGCATGCACGCGGTGGAGCGCGCGATCCTGGAGCGCTGGGGGGAGACCGTGAACACGGATCTGGGCCCGGTACGGTGCAAGGTGGCGAGGCTGCCTTCGGGGAATGTCGTCCGCAAGCCCGAGGATGACGACGTGCTCAAGCTCGTCCGAGAGACCGGGATCAACCGTCGGGAGATACTGGCTCGTCTGCGACGGCAGCTGTAGCGGACCGTGCGCGGCGTTCAGGTCGGAGCCGCTATGCGCGGGACATGTACTCCCCGGTTTCGGTGTTGATCTTGATCCTGTCGCCCACCTTGATGTGCGCCGGCACCTTCAGCTCGTACCCCGTGCTCACCTTGGCCGATTTCTGGATGTTGGAAACGGTGTCACCCTTGACCGCCTCCTCGGCCTCCACGACCTCCATCGCCACCGCTGCCGGGAGCTGGATGCTCAATGGCTCGTGCTCCACGTAGACGACCTGGACGCTGTCGCCCTCGGCGATGTAGTGCAGGGCATCTTCGATCACCTCGCCTGGCATGTGGAACTGCTCGAACGAAGCGTTGTCCATGAAAACGTGTCCCGATGCATCCCTGTAGAGGTACTGGCACTCCTTGGTTTCCACGTAGGCCGGTTCGATGGTTGCGCCGGTATTGAGGCGCAGTTCTTTCTGGCGGCCGGTTTTCAGGTTCTTTAGCTGTACGTGGTTGATGGCCTGCCCCTTCCCGGGCGTGACGTGGGTGTACTTCATCACCTGGAAATACTCGTTGTCCACGGTGATGATCATGCCGCGTTTGATCTGTGTGACGGGGATACCCATGGCTTACGTTCAGACGGACGGGTCAGATGCCCGGTGGGGGCACTAGTAGGTGCGACGGCGGCTGGAGGACTCGATGCCGAGAGCCTTTCGGTACTTCGTAACCGTTCTCCGCGCAATATGCACTCCCTTCCCACCGAGGATCTCCACCAATTGGTCGTCAGAGTAGGGTTGGCCCTTGTCCTCGGCGTCGACGATCTGTTGTAGCAGCTGCTTCACTGCCTGCTGGCTCATGACCTCGCCACTGTCCGTGACCGTCCCTCCGGAGAAGAACCGCTTCATCTCCATGATTCCCTGGGGCGTCTGGATGTACTTCCCCGATACCGCCCTGCTGACGGTCGAGATGTGAACCTTCACCGCATCGGCGACGTCCTGCATCTTCATCGGTTTCAGCGCTTGGATCCCATCGCGCAGAAAGGCCTGTTGTCTCTTCACGATCTCGCTGGCGATGCGATGGATGGTGTTTTGGCGTTGGTGTATGGACTCAATGAACCACTTGGCTGACTCGATCTTGCGCTTCAGGAACTCTGCGATCTTCGGGTCCGACTTGGCCTCCTTCAGCATCCGGCGGTATGCCGGGGAGATTCGCAAATCCGGCAGGTCCCCGCGCAGGCTTCGAACTTCGAAGCGGCCGTCGACCTCGTCGACGACGACATCCGGCATGACGATGCCGTTGCGGCTGGAGGTGAACTCAGCGCCTGGGTGTGGGTTCAGATGGGTACGGAGGAACTCGCGACTCTCCTTGACCTCCTCGATGGTGGCGCCGGTGTCGCGGGCGATCTTCGGCAGCTTGTTGAGGGCCAGATCGTCCAGGTGGTTCAGCACCAACGTGCGTGTCAGCGGCCGCACGTATGGCAAGCGGTCCAACTGCATCAGCAGGCAATCCTTGAGGTCGCGAGCGGCAATCCCGGGTGGATCCAGGCTGCGCAGGATCTCGATGCCTTCCTCCACCAGCGGGATTCCCACCATCATGTCTTCCGCGAGCTCTTCGGCAGATTCAGTCAGGCGACCGTTCGGGTCGAGGGTGAAAATCAGCTGTTCCACCACGTCGAACAGGTCGTGAGCGATGTCCAGCATCCGTACCTGTTCCAGCAGGTAATCGGCCAGGGAACCTGCCGGTCCCGGCGTGTTGTAAAGCAGCTCGTAGCGACGGTCTGCCTCTTCCACGTTGATCGGTGCACGGCCGATGGGCTCGGTGCGCTCCTCGAGGTTGTCCAGCTCCCTGCGGATACGGGCCTCGAGGTTCTCCTCGAAGGAGTCGGCAAACTCTGAGGTGTCGCCAGCCGGAACGGTCTCGCTGCCGGCAGGGCTACCGTTGCCGCCGTCTTGGGCGGGGTCGCCGTCGGGGGAGTCGGTACCCTCGGGCTCGACCACCTCCAGCAGGATGTTCTCGTCCAGCTCTTGCTCGATCTGCTCCTTCAGCTCCTGCATCGGGCACTGCAGGATCTTCATCGCCTGGATCATTTGCGGCGACTGCAGGAGTCGCTGCTCGGTCCGCAGGCTTTGCGAGAGGTTCAAGCGCATGATGGTCAGGTATCGGCCCCCGAGGGCCCAAACCCTTGGGAAAGTACAGCAGTGGCTGCCTGTCGTCCATCCGTTCCCCTGCGGATGCGCGGAGTCTCCGCTCCATGCATCCACCTTTGCCATGATCAGGGCTTGCGCAGCCGGATGCTCTTGTGTGGCTGACGGTGCTCCTCGTCCATTGTGATCACGGGCCTCTACCAGCCACTGCCAGAGGGAAACGTGAGGGGACTGCTCGAAGCGCCGCCGGGGTCGGACCGAGTAATGAATGCCGCGCCCCTGTGCTCTGTGAGCTGGCATGTGCCGGTGGTGACGGGGCCACGTGCAACTTCCGGCTCCATCCCCCATACACACCCTTCTCCCATGTGCTGCTCCCGGACAGTGCAGCTGCTGCATCTTGCCGGACTGCGAGCCACCGCAGGTTCACGACCACGCCGGTGGAGCCTGGGCACTCATCGGGCCACACGTGCACACGCCACGAGCATTCCCGGCCTAGCGCCCCAGCAGCCCGCCATGGAGGCCTTCGAACAGGCCCTTGTAGAAAGTGAACACCAGGTAGATGGCGTAGGCCGCAGCCGAGATGTAGATGGTGCTGCCGATGGTGGTGGCCCAGCGGGCCAGACGGCGCTCGAGGCACTCGAGGCGCCGTTCCAGGGCCCGCTGCATGGCATCCTCCAACTCCCCCGCGGCCTCTCCGACGGCA
>QJVU01000016.1 GCA_003235605.1 Planctomycetota bacterium
CTTGATTGCTGCCTCGCAGAGGGCCTGCGCTGTGCTCACCGGCACGGCATTCCCGATCTGCTTGATGCGCTCGGTCTTGTTGCCGGCGAACTGGTAGTTCGTAGGGAAGGACATCGCAGCGCTCAGCTCGTGAGGCTGCAACATCCGCATGTGGATGTCGAGGAACTGGCCAGGCTTGACCTCGACCAAGCCGAAGCGTGCCTTGGAGGTGATCGTAGGCACGGGCTCCTCGATGCTCTTGGCACCCCCGGTGCCGTAGTAGCTGATGAGGAACGGCTGACAGAGGTGATGCTGGTTCGTCGCGGGGATGGTCGGCATCGGCTTGTCGATGTCGTGGGTTCTGGGCGCCTGGCCGGGACGTTCCCCGTACCGGGGCACGATGAACGGCTGCACGAGCTGGATCGCGCCCTTCGTGGCCACGGTGGGCAGGGGCTCCTCGGTGCTGCGGGCCACCCCACCGCCCCCCTGGGGCAGGACGAAGGACTGGAACTGCTCTCCGCCGTACCGGCGGAGGCCCTCCTGGATCCTGGCCATGGTCTTGGCGGCCAGCGGCCGCTTCCTGCTGAAGATCGACTGGCTCGGGTACTGCCAGTCGATGATCTGCCTGGCGGCTCTCCAGGGCCTCAGGCCGCTCTCCTGTGCTTGGTCGACTGGAGCGTGGCTCGCGGCCGGCCAGGGGCTCTCGTGGCGCCTGGTGGCCGTCACGAACAGCCTGCGGCGGGTCGTGGCGTCGCCGTGGTCGGCGCAGTTCAGGACCTTCCAGGAGACGTCGTAGCCCAGGGCCAACAGAGCACTAACCCAGGCCTCAAAGATCGCCCCCTTCTTGTGGGAGATCGGCTTGCCGCGCTCGTTCAGGGGCCCCCAGCTCTGGAACTCCGGGACGTTCTCGACGATGACGTTCTCGACGCGGAGCTTCTCGCACCAGTGCAGGACGTGCCAGGCCGATGCACGGCTCTGGTCGTCGCGGGGCTTGCCCCCGCGGGCCAGCGAGTGGTGCGTGCATTCCGGAGAGGCCACGAGGAGGTCCAGGCGCTTGCCCTTGATGACCTGTGCTGGGTCGATGCTCGAGAGATCTGCACAGAGGTGGTGCGCCTCCGGGTGGTTCCGCGCATGGGTGTCGACGGCCGTGTCCCAGTGGTTGATGGCCAGGAGTTCGAGGTCGTACCCCAGTGCTTGGCAGGCTTGCACGAGCCCTGTGCTCGTTCCGCCGGCTCCACAGAAGAGGTCGGCTGCGAAGATCGTCTTGGCCATCAGGATTCCTTGGGGTCTCCGCCACCATGCTTGAGGCGGCGCACTGTCCAGCTGAGCCCGGCCTCCCGGGCGAATGAAGGCTCCGACGCCGTGATCTCGTCGATCGACATCCCGTGGTTGGAGTTCTTGATGAGAGGTAGCTTGATGCCCTTCTTGCGGAGCCGCCACCAGTCCCACTTCCAGCGGAGCTGGTAGTAGTGGTAGCGGATGCGTTTCCAGGGATGCCGCCACCAAGACGGCTTCGGCACAGGCTTCGGGAAACAGGGGGTACAAGTCATCGGATTGGGATTCCACTGCTGCCCTTGTCGCCGTAGGGGCGACCGGTCAGCGGGTTGGGGCGTGCTCGAGCCCAGACGCCTACAAGGCGCTTGGCATTCTCGGGACTCGGGTTTTCAAGAGACCTGTCCAGCGTGTCGTTGAACTCCTTGAAGTGGAGCTCGCAGAGCTGGGCCCACATCTTCATGTCGCGGTCGAGCATAGACACGACTGCAGGATGATTGCAGTGCATGGAGGTACAAGTGTCGACGTCGCAGATCGGACAGTACCAGTCCGCCTTGCAGTTGCACGAGTACGCGTTCTCGTGGCACTTGGAACATGCGAGCACAGCACCGCAGTCCAGGCAGTCCATGGCTACTCCAGCACCCGGATCGAGTCGTCGTCCTCGTGGTGCGTCGAGGCCTCGAAGATGATCATGCCTAGCGGGCCGGCGATGATCCGGTGGAGTGTCTGCCGCGGCATGTGCACGACGTCTCCGGGATCCATCCGGATGGCGATGAACTGCTGGTCGGGGGACAGGTCTCCCTGGGCCCCGACGAGGATCTCACCACCGCCCTGGACACAGGTGAGGATCTCGTCCTTCACGACGTGGTAGTGGAGAGAGCACTGCTGGCCATTCCCGAAGAGCAGCTCCTTCATGCAGTACTCGGCGTTGTGGAACCACTTCTCGTAGCCCCAGCGCTTCTCGACGTGCTTCACGTCGGTCTTCTTGGCCGGATACAGGCGTAGCTCAGTCATGGGGCCTCCCATTGGGGAATGTAATCTTGTCGGTCTCGTCGTCCCAGACTACGGGCTTCTCACAGCTGCAGTTGGTCCAGATCTCAGGGTTCGCATTGACATAGCGGCCGCATGCCAAGCAGTAGCGCATGTCGTCTGGCCACTCGCTGACCAAATCGAACGGCTCCATGCCGGGCATCTGGATCCCGAAGACACCGGAGTAGTGCACACCTGTCGGGTCAGTCATGGGGCTTCTCCGTCGGCGTGTCCTCGCGGACCTCCTCCATGTGCTCGTTCGCGAAGACCTGGTGGAAGTGACGCTGGCAGGCGTTGCACTTGAACTGGGCCGTCGTCTTGCCCAGGACCTCGCCTACTTGACAGAGATCGACATCACCGGATCCGCATCGGGGACAGACTCGAGACGGGAGTTCATGTAGAGGATCCACTTGGCGATCTCCGAGGATTCCTTGATGAGCTTGGCGTTGGGGATGACGCAATGGCCCCCGATCGGGCCCTCGACGAAGTCCAGGATCGACCGCCGGAACTGCGGGAAGTCGAGCAGGTCGTACCCCTCGTTGTACTGCTCCGTCCACTGGTCGTTCACCAGCTTGGGATCGGCGTCGTACATGTCGCAGAGGTGTTGCAGGTGCTTGCGCCACATGATCTCCCACGCGTAGCGCAGGGTGCTCAGGAGCTTGGCCAGCTCCGTGTTGATGTAGTCCTGGCCCCAGTAGTCCATGGGGATGTTCAGCACGCTGTCCATGTAGTCGGCTACCTCCTGCTGGTGGGAGGTCGGGCCGCTGAAGGGCATCAGGAAGTTCTGCATCCCGGCCGACAGGTCGGGATGCTTGCCTCGGACCGGAGCGTGGTAGACCGCCGCGAAGCACTCCTTGAAGTGATCCGCGATCACTTGGGTGTCGCCAGGCCGAACGGTGGTGTGGATGATGCAGATCTGGTCCTTCATCTCGCCCCACTTGCGTTCGCCCATGGCCACGAAGAGGGCCGGCTGCGGCACGCAGACGTGGACGACGTCACACCGGGAGAGGTCGTCGTTGAAGGCCTGCGCGGGGTCGCTGATCGAGATCTCCAGATCAGGGCCGATGCACTTCTTGAGCGACGAACCGATCTCGCCGAAGCCCAGGATGCCGATGTGAGGATTGTCGGGAATCATCGCTGTCCAATCTCCTGTAGCCAGGCCCTGGTGGCCTCGACCGAGAGTACGCGCTCGCCCAACATGCGGGGGAGCTCGAAAACGGGGATCGAGATGCCGCCGTCCATGTACTGGCCCTGTGCCATCTCGATCTCCTTGGCCACACCGGCAGGAATCCCGCCGGAGGGGTGTGCTCGGAAAGCGAGTGCGTCGCAGCCGTCGATCACCTTCTTGAAGATGTGCATCTTGCCCATGGAGATAGAGTGGAGGCTGTCTCGCCACTCCTGATAGAGCTTCTGGATCTCGGGGCTGTTCGGGTTCACGACCTCGAAGCCCAGTGTCTCCAGAAGGTCGACGTCGCGCTCTTCCTGCGGCGTGTTGTACAGCGCTTGGCTGTGTGCGTAGTAGACCTTCTTCACGTCTGACTCCCGGCCATGAAGGTCTTCTTGAACGCCTTGAAGCTGAAGGGTTCTACGGCCTTGATGGCAGCCTTGGCGAACTCAGTTTCGCCGGGTCCTTGTACTCGAGCGGTGACCTGGCACGTCCGGAGACCGGTGTCGTGCTCTTCGCCCCACTCAACCTGGATGTCCTGGATGACTACCGGCTCGCCGGTGGCGGGGTACTTGTGCTTGATCCACCAGAGGATCTGCCCTCCCAGGAGGGACTCGACCATGGTGTCGGGGATCAACTGCGGCATGAGAACATCCAGCCAAGCAGCAGGCGCATCCAGAAGCGGTGCCAGCGGTTGGGCATCTTCTGCACGGGGAGCGAGAAGCTCGGCCACATC
>QJVU01000022.1 GCA_003235605.1 Planctomycetota bacterium
TCGTCGGTGTCCGGCGTCTTGTCCCGACCATAGGAGATCACCTCCCAGGTCCCCGGGTCCTCGCCCTTGCGGATCTCGTACTCGCTCCCCCAAGGATCCTTGGGTGCCTCCGAGAAGCCTTCCAGGTAGACCCGGTTCTTGTCGTCCGGGGTGATCAACTGCTCCAGTGTGGGGACCTGGCGGTTCTCCAGGAAGTAGAGCTTCACGGACTCGTGGATCTGGCCCACGCTCTGTCTCGCAACTTCGTCCTCGGACGTGAAAACGTGGCGCATTACCGCGGGGCCGACGATGGTGGCCAGCAGCCCGAGGATGACGATCACCACCATGATCTCCACCAGCGTGAAGCCCAGCTGGCGGCGGGTCGTTCTGCGGTGGGCTTTGTGGTCGTTCTGGATCATGTCCTTGCTATAGGGTGCTCGGGATTTGCGAACAAGCTCCCCAGTGTAACGGCATCTGGCCGGTCCGGGGGGGGGTTGGACGGTCGCCGCCGGGTCGCCTTGCATCCACCTGGGGTTTCCTTGGTCCACTGGGGCTTCCGTCCACTGGGGCTTCCGTCCACTGGGGGTTGCGCCCGCTGGGGCTTCCGTCCACCAGGGTCCACTGCGGCCACCATTGGCATGGGCCCTACCGCAGCTTCTGCATCTGCAGCAGGGGAAGGACGATGGCCACGACGATGCCTGCCACGATGACGGCCAGGCAGACGATGATCAGCGGCTCCAACAGTGAGGTGAGCTTCTGGGTAGCCAGGTCCACCTCCTCCTCGTAGCTGTCGGCGACCCGCTCCAGCATCTCCTCGAGGTTGCCGGCTTGCTCCCCGACGCCCACCATGTAGGCCACCATCGGTGGGAACTGGCCGGAGAGCTTCATCGGCGTGGAGATGTCGGTGCCCTCGAGGACGCGGTCGTGCACCGTCGTCAGGGCGTTGGTGAGGACACGGTTGTCGAGCACGTCCTTGGTGACGTCGATGGCCTGCAGGGCGGGGACGCCGGACTTGAGCAGGGTGGCGAAGGTGGTGGCGAAGCGGGCCATGGACTGCTTGCGGAGCAGGTCGCCGAAGACCGGGACCGCCAGCTTGAAACGGTCCCAGATCAGGCCTCCGCGCTTGCTGTTCACGAACAGCTGGAACAGGATCGTGAGCAGCACCAGGCCGAGCATCACCAGGAGCCAGTAGTTCTGGGTGAAGTTGCTGACGCCGATGAGGATCTTGGTGGCCATGGGCAGCTCCTCGCCCTTGGCGCGGAGCAGCTGGGTGATCTTCGGGACCACGAAGACCATCAGGATCGAGACCACCACGATGCCGACGACGACCATGATCGTCGGGTAGATCATCGCCGCGGCGACCTTGTTCTTCAGGCGGGCCTGGGCCTGCAGGAAGTTCGACAGGCGCAGCATGACCTGGTCGAGGGCGCCGGCGTTCTCGCCCGCCCGCACCATGTTGGCGTAGAGGTCGGTGAAGTAGGCGGGGTAGAACGACACCGCGTCGCCGAAGGACAGTCCCTGGGTCACCTTCTCGCGGATCTCGCGGAAGGTCGCCTCCATCTTCTTGTCCGGGGCCTGCTCGATCACCATGCGCAGGGCCTCCGCCAGGGGGATGCCGGCGCCGAGGAGGGAGGCCATCTGGCGGGTCACGGCAGCGACCTGCTCGTTGCGGCGGCGATCCGGCGCGTCCACGCCGGTCACGCCCCTGATCGCGATCTTGCGGCGCTTGCGCTGCCGGGCTTCCTGGATGTCGGTGACGAAGAGGGCGGACTCGGTGCGCAACTTCAGCCGTGCATCGCGAGGCGAGTCGGCGTCGACCATGCCCTTGCGGGCCTTGTTGTGGCTGTCGACCGCCTTGTATTCGTAGACCGGCATCGTCGTGCTCGCGCCTTGCGGGGGCTATGCCACGTCCAGCTGGGTCACGCGCAAGATCTCCTCGGGGGTGGTGAGGTGCTTGAGCAGCTTGTCGACACCGTCCATGCGCAGCGTGCGCAGACCGCGCTCGATGGCGGTGCGCTTGATCGTGCTGGCGGAGGTCTTGTTGACGATCTGCTCCTGGACCACGCTGTCGATGGGCAGGATCTCGTAGATGGCGGTGCGGCCGGAGAAGCCGCTGTGGAAGCACTCGTCGCAGCCCTTGCCGATCGCCAACTTGTTCTCGGGGAACTTGTCCAGGGTGAGGCGGAGGTCCTCGAGCTGGAACCGCCGCTTCTTGTCGGGCTCCACGAGTTCCCTGCAGTGGGGGCAGATCGTCCGCACCAGGCGCTGGGCCACCACCAGGAGGACCGAGGAGGACACCAGGTACGGCTCGACGCCGATGTCCAGCATCCGGGTGACGGTGGATGCGGAGTCGTTGGTGTGCACGGTGGAGAACACCAGGTGGCCGGTCAGCGCGGCGCGGATGGCGATGTCCGCGGTCTCGTTGTCGCGCACCTCGCCCACCATCATCACGTCGGGGTCCTGGCGCAGGAAGGACCGCAAACCCGCGGCGAAGGTGAGTCCCTTCTTGGTGTTGACCTGCACCTGGCTGATGCCGCTCAGGTTGTACTCCACCGGGTCCTCGATGGTGAGGATGTTGAGGGCCGGGGCGTTGATCTCGTCCAGGCAGGCGTAGAGCGTCGTGGTCTTGCCCGATCCGGTGGGACCGGTCACGAAGATGATCCCGTGGCTGTAGTGGATGTAGCGGTTGATGGTCTCCTGGTCCTTCTCCGCGAGGCCGATCTGGTCCAGGGTGTATACCTTGGTGGTCTTGTCCAGGATCCGGAACACGACCCGCTCGCCGGCCTGG
Source organism: Planctomycetota bacterium (assembly GCA_003235605.1). Next base: position 2,768 of record QJVU01000022.1, read on the forward strand.
ATCGGGATCGTCGAGATGCGGACGTCCACGTCGCCGTCGCCAATGCGGATGCTTGCACGACCATCCTGGGGAAGACGGCGCTCGGCGATGTCCATCTTTCCCATCACCTTGACACGGGAGATGATCGCGTCCTGGGCCTTCTTGGGGATCGACTCGGTGTCGTAGAGCACACCGTCCACGCGCATGCGCACCTGCAGGCGGTCATGGAATGGCTGCAGGTGGATGTCCGAGGCCCGCAGCTTGAGTGCCTGGAACAACAGCATGTTCACCAGCTTGATGATCGGCGCCTTGTTGGCTACCGACAGCAAGTCCTCCGACTCCTCGACCTTCTCTGCCAGGCCGATGATGTCCTGCTCCTCGATGTCGACCAGGGCCTCGTCGACCCCGTCCGCCTTGTGGCGGTAGGCGCGGTTGATGAGGTTGGCGATCTCGGACTTCGGCGCCAGCACGGCCTCCACCTCGCAGTTGAGCATGGTGGCGAGGTCATCCATGGGCTGCACATCGAGGGGCCGGTGGGTGGCTACCTTGATCACGCCGTTCTCCTGGGAGAGCGCCACCAGGCCGTGGGTACGGGCGAACTGCACGGGCACGTTCTGGATGAACACCGACGGCACGGCCACGCCCTCGAGGCTGTTGCGGACGTTGAGGCCCAGGAAGTCACCGAAGAACTCCAGGGCCCGGCTCTCCGGCATGAACTTCTTCTGCACCAGGACCTGGTCCAGGCTGATGCCGGAATCCCGTTCGGCCTCGAGCACCTCGGCAATCTGCCCGGCGTCCAGGCCGGCGCCTCGCAGTAGCCCTTCGCGAATGGGGTCCTGGCCCATGGCTAGCGCTTCTCCTCGGCGTCCGGTCGCCGGGGCACCGACTGCCCTGGCGCGGACGGCTGGGTGGCCGTTGTCTTGCGGGTCGGTGTGCGGTACTCGGGGAAGTCCGAGTTCGTCATCCTGTCCAGGTCCTCGATGGTGGAATGGGGATCCTCGAGGATGCCAGGCGCCTGGCCGCGCCACTTGGGGTCCATGATCTGGATCCGACGCTTGCCGATGTACTGCTCCGCCTCCAGCTTCTTGCGGAAGCTCAGGTTGTCGAGGTCCAGGAAGTCGTCCTCGTCCAGGATGTGGGGCGTCAGGAAGAAGTAGAGGTTGATCTTCCGGTTCTCGTTGCTCTTGGACTTGAACAACCACCCCAGCACCGGGATGTCCTTCAGGAAGGGAATGCCCTCTTCGCTCTTGGCCTCGGCGTCCTCGATCACGCCCCCCAGCACCATGGTGTGGTTGCTGGGCATGGTGACCTGGGTCTGCAGCCTGCGGGTGGCCTTGACGCCCGGAGTGGTGGAGTTGGGGTCGAACGGCGTCGTGAACCGGCTCACCTCCAGGGTGATGTTCAGGCGCAGGTAGTTGTTGGTGGAGATCG
>QJVU01000209.1 GCA_003235605.1 Planctomycetota bacterium
ACACTATAGATAGTGGCTCCCTCGGCCTCGGTCCGGATTCGGTCAGTCGAGGTCAGCAGTTGCAAAGGTCTGGTCTCCGGTGTCGTGGGGCGCGTCGGGGAGCTTCGGCTTCGTCCGGCTTGCCAGTCTGCTAGTTTCAGTTCGTCCGTTCCAGTTTGCTAGTTTGCTAGTTCGAGAGGGAGGCAGCTCGTGAGGATCCAGCGGCGGTTCACGGAACAGGGAAAGTCCCCCTACGACAAGATCCCCTTCACCAGGCGCCGGTCGGAGATACGCAATCCCGACGGCAGCCTGGTCTTCCAGCTCGAGGACATCCAGATCCCCGAGGGTTGGAGTCAGGTCGCCACCGACATCCTTGCCCAGAAGTACTTCCGCAAGGCCGGCGTTCCCCAGGTGGACGGTGAGGGCAAGCCTGCAGTGGACGGGAAGGGTGAGCCGGTCCTGGGTGGTGAGACCGATGCCCGTCAGGTGTTCCACCGCCTCGCTGGCTGCTGGACCCACTGGGGCAAGACCCACGGCTACTTCGACACCGAAACGGATGCCCAGACGTTCTACGACGAGCTCTGCCACATGCTTGCCGCCCAGCAGGCCGCTCCCAACTCGCCCCAGTGGTTCAACACCGGCCTGCATTTCGCCTACGGCATCACGGGTCCGGCCCAGGGCCATCACTATGTGGATCCCGGGACCGGGCGCCTGCACAGGAGCCGCAACGCCTACGAGCGGCCTCAGCCCCATGCATGCTTCATCCAGGCGGTCAGTGACGACCTCGTCAACGACGGCGGCATCATGGACCTGTGGACCCGGGAAGCTCGGCTGTTCAAGTACGGCTCCGGGACAGGGACCAACTTCTCGCAGCTGCGGGCCGAGCACGAACCCCTTTCCGGGGGCGGCAGGTCGTCGGGCCTGATGTCGTTCCTGCGGATCGGAGACCGCGCCGCGAGCGCGATCAAGTCCGGTGGCACCACCCGACGGGCCGCAAAGATGGTGTGCTTGGACCTGGACCACCCCGATGTCGAGCAGTTCATCACCTGGAAGGTGACGGAGGAAGCCAAGGTCGCGTCCCTGGTGGCCGGCAGCCGCGCGGTGAAGCGCCACCTGCAGCGGGTGATCGACGCCTGTCACGTCGAGGGCAAGGTGGTCACCCGGGTCGCGGACAACCGCCCTCTGGCCAAGGCACTGCTCGAGGCCCGCGCAGCCTTCGTGCCCGAGGCCTACCTGCAACGGGCCCTGCAGCTGGCGGACCAAGGCTATCGGGCAATGGAGATAGCGGAGTACGACACCAATTGGGACAGCGAAGCGTACCTCACGGTCTCCGGCCAGAACTCCAACAACTCGGTGCGAATTCCCAACGACTTCTTCACGGCCCTGCGCGAGGGCGAGCCCTGGGAACTCCGCAACCGAACCGACGGCAAGGTATGCCGACGCGTGAATGCCCGGGAGCTGTGGGACAAGATCGCGTTCTCCGCATGGGCGTGCGCCGACCCCGGCGTGCAGTTCGACACCACGATCAACGAGTGGCACACCTGTCCCAACAACGGCCGCATCCACGCCAGCAACCCGTGCTCGGAGTACATGTTCCTGGACGACACCGCTTGCAACCTGGCGTCGATCAACCTGGGCAAGTTCCTGGGCGCGGACGGCAGCTTCGACATCGAAGGCTTCCGTCACGCCTGCCGGCTATGGACCATCGTCCTGGAGATCAGCGTGCTGATGGCCAGCTTCCCCAGCGCTTCCATCGCCGACAAGAGCTATCGCTTCCGCACCCTCGGCCTGGGCTACGCCAACCTGGGCACGATCCTGATGCGCAGGGGGATTCCCTATGCCTCGGAGGAGGCCTACGCCATCTGCGGCGCGATCTCCGCGATCATGACGGCCGAGGCCTACTCGACCTCTGCGGAGATGGCGGCGGAGCTGGGGCCCTTCCCCAACTACGAGGCCAACAAGGAGCCAATGCTGCGGGTCATCCGCAACCACCGCAGGGCCGCATACGCCGCCCCGGCGAGCGAGTACGAGGGCTTGAGCACGGTACCCGAGGGTATCGACGAGGGGCGCTGTCCCGGCCAGCTGCTGGCTGCCGCTCGGGAGTCCTGGGACCGGGCGCTCGCGCTGGGGGAACAACACGGCTACCGCAATGCCCAGACAACGGTGATCGCGCCGACCGGCACGATCGGCCTGGTGATGGACTGTGACACCACCGGCGTCGAGCCCGACTTCGCCCTGGTGAAGTTCAAGAAGCTCGCCGGGGGCGGCTACTTCAAGATCATCAACCAGAGTCTGCCGCCCGCGCTCAAGCAACTGGGCTACACCGCAGCGCAGATCGATGACATCGTTGCCTACACCATCGGTCGCCGCACTCTGGCAGGCGCACCTGAGATCAACCACGAGACGCTCCTGGCCAAGGGCTTCAGCGATGCCGCCCTGCAGAAGGTCGAGGCCGCCCTGGACTCGGCCTTCGATGTCGACTTCGCTTTCAACAAGAACACCCTGGGCGAGACCTTCCTGAAGCAGGACCTCGGACTGACCGATGGTCAGCTCGCCGACTGGCGGTCGAGCATCCTCGAGCACCTGGGCTTCTCCAAGGAACAGGTGGCGGCCTGCAACGACTGGGTCTGTGGGACGATGACAGTGGAGGGAGCACCGCACCTGCGGCCGGAGCACCTGCCGGTGTTCGACTGCGCCAACCGCTGCGGCCAGAAGGGCGTGCGCTTCATCCCCTTCGACGCGCACATCCACATGATGTCGGCGGCGCAGCCGTTCATCTCCGGCGCCATCAGCAAGACCATCAACATGCCCGCCGATGCGACCGTCCGGGACGCGACGGCTCCAAGCTCTCGCAGCCCCTGCAGACGGCCATCAAGGACGGAGCCAGCGCCGTCGAGGAGTCACCCGTCACCACGATCATCGAGGTGGCGGAGAAGATCACCGAGCGGATCGTGCACCGCTACATCGCCCAGCGCCGGCGCCTACCGGACCGGCGTGGGGGCTACACGCAGAAGGCGGTTGTCGGCGGCCACAAGGTCTACCTGCGCACCGGGGAGTACCAGGACGGCACCCTGGGCGAGATCTTCCTCGACATGCACAAAGAGGGCGCCGCCTTCCGCAGCCTCATGAACTGCTTCGCCATCGCCGTCTCGCTCGGCCTGCAACACGGCGTGCCGCTCGAGGAGTTCGTGGACGCCTTCGTGTTCACGCGCTTCGAGCCGAACGGAGTGGTCAAGGGCCACAACAACATCAAGATGGTCACCTCGGTGATCGACTACGTGTTCCGCGAGCTGGCGATCTCGTATCTGGACCGCACCGACCTCTGCCAGGTACTGGACGAGGACCTGCTGAACACCACGACCGGCCAGGGTGACGAGCCCCAAGCCCGCGATCGGAGCAGTGAGCCGCGTGTCCCCCGGAAGGAGGGTCGACCCGACCGTGCCCCCCGCAGCTTCGGATTCGACCACAGCCACCACAAGAACCAGGCCAAGACCAACGGTGACAGCGGCGACAGCGGGGAAGCCAAGGCTCGCCGCAACGACCATGATGCCACCGCGAACGCCAAGGAGCTCACCATCGAAACAACCCTGGACCGGGCGGGCACCCTGGTGTTGGTGGACCCCGAGCTGCATTGGGAGGTGGACGGGCAGCGCCAGGATCGAGAGAAGCTGTTGTCCCTCCTGAGGGAGGCCCGCCTGAAGGGCTACGAGGGGGACCCCTGCAGCAGCTGCAACGCCTTCACCCTGGTACGCAACGGCACCTGCCTGAAGTGCCTGTCCTGCGGCACCACCAGCGGCTGCAGCTGAGGCCGTCCGGTCCACCGTTTGCTGCAACAGCTGCGATGCGCAGTGGCAAGCGGGGGCCTGGACCCAGCCGTTGCCCGGCGCTAGCACCTCCTGGAACGCATACATTGGCTGCGGACTGGACCCTGGTGCCTTGCTTTGCCCTGCGTATCGCTCTGAGTCCAGCCTCCCCTGCCATCGGCGGATCGATGTCGGTTCGTCGACGGCCCATCACGAAGTGATGAGCTGCGCGCGGAGATGAGTTTCACGTGGATCGCTGTCGGGGTTTTCCACGAGAAAAAAACGGTGCCGCCGCGCCGATGACAACGATGCCCTAGGAACCCGGGCCAACAATACTTCACGGCTCCTCCCGGCGCTGACGATGCTGCCCCCACACGCAGCAGGGAGTGAGCATCTTGAGGGAGAGAACGGGGAGACCTTGGGTTCAGTTGTTGTTCCCGCTTGTCTTTCCGCTGCTGCTCCCGGGGTGCGGCGGTTCCGGTGGCTCGGCCACTACCGGCCGTTCCAGCACCCAGCCCCTCCCGCCGAGCCTGAGCCTCGTCACCCACCAGCCAGCAGACGGAGAGAACCAGATTGCCACGGATGCCCGGGTGTTCCTGCGTCTGGATGGAGTCCTGGTCCAGAGTTGTCTTACCGACGGGCTGACCGGTCTCGTGGAGCGCCAGAGCGGCCAACAAGTGCCAGGCAGCTTCTATCTGCTGGAAGGGGGCCATGTCGTTGAGTTCCGCCCCACGGAGCCTCTGCGCCGGGAGACGTGGTACACCTTCCAGGTTTCGCCGCTCCTCTGCGACGTCAACGGCAGACTCCTGGAAGAGGCGGCAACCTTCTCCTTCTACACCGTGGACGAGACCCCCCCCGCCGTAACCGGCGCGTCCATCTCGGATCAGGCACGGGGGGTCTCGCGCACACCGATCCTGGACATCACCTTCACCGAAGAACTGGATCGCGAATCCGCCCTGGGCACTGCGGTGCTGCTGGACGACGAGGGTGGCCGGCCCTTTCCTCTGCAACTGCGCGTCCTGAAGAACGTCCTGACGGTCTCTCCCCTGGGAAACCTGGCGGGCAGCACGACCTACCGACTGCGCGCGGTCGCGGGGGACAATGGCGTCAGGGACGTGGCCCAGAACCCGCTGCAGCAGCCCTGGTCGCTCCGTTTCGAAACCGACGCCGACACTGCGCCGCCAACGGTGCTTGCCGGGTGGCCTGTGCGGTCGGAATCGGCTTCGCCACTGATCCAGCCGCGGTTCCTGTTCAGCGAGTCCATGGATCCGGACAGCATCCAAAAGGCCGCGTTCGACTTCTTCAACGACAAGGGCGGCAAAGTCGACTACGAGGCGGTCGCTTCCGAGGACCGACGCACCATCCGGATCGTCCCCAAACAACGCCTCGCCTACGGCCGCAGCTACTCCATCGCGGTCCTGAGAGGATCCGGGTCCATCACCGACCTGAGCGGCCTGAGCCTCGGCAACACCGGCGCTGTCTCCTTCACCGTGGGCGGCGACGATGAGGCTCCGAGAGTCAAGGGGACGGTGCCAGCCAACAACCAAGCCAAGGTATCGCTGAACGTGCAGCCCGTGATCACCTTCGACGAGGCCGTCGACCTGGGCAGCATCAACGAGAAGTCGGTCCTCCTCAGCGACGGTGAGAACGCGCTGCCGATGACCATGACCCTGCAGAACAGCGAGACCGAGCTGTTGCTGGTGCCCGCCAAGAACCTGCTGCCTGGGCAACGCTACAGATTGACCCTTGTCGGCGGCCCGTTCGGGATTCGCGACATGGCCGGGAACTTCCTGGCAGAAGACGAAGCGATCGAGTTCACCGCCAGCACCGATGGGTCCCTGCCGACGGTGGTCGTTTCCCCGACAAGCGGCAGCACGGTGGTGGCCCGAGGCGCCCGGCTGACCGCAGCCTTCGACGACGTGCTGGACCCTGAAACCGTGAACACCGGTACGGTCATCGTGACCGGGCAGTCGTACGAGCAGGTAGCGGGCAAGGTCAGCTTGCACGAGAGCGGGCGCATCGTGATCTTCGAGCCGGCGCAGCCGTGGACACCGGGTATCTGGTACACCCTGACGCTCCGGCATGGTCCCCAAGGGATCCGCAAGCTCAGCGGCAACTGGTCTACCCAGCCCATCTCCACCTTCTTCAAGGCTACCGGGGATGCGGACACCACGCCGCCCGTGGTGGAGGTGACCATCAACAGCATCGGCGTGCGCCGTCAGAGAGATCTCACGCTGCCGCCGGCTGGCTTCGACCTGAACGTCTTCGCCGAAGATGCCGCGCGCTACGACCTGGACCTGGCCACCCTCAAGATCGAGATCGCCGGACCCGGAGAGACACCCAGGGTTGCCGATGTCCTGCGCGACGCGCTCATCGGCCGCGATGGCCTGCGGTACAACTTGCCCGCGGACCTGGCGCTGGTGCCGGGCGAATACACCCTGACAGCCAGCGTGGCTGATCTGGCTGGCAACGTCGGCAAGTCCGAGTCGCTGCCGTTTCGGGTCGCTGAACCCGACGCCTATGCCCTGCCGCTGGAGCAGACCGAGGTGGTGTGGGTGCGCTTCGACCTGGACCGCGACGAGAACGGCCGCTCCGACTTCGAGGATGACCTGCTGAAGCTCGGTCTGACGGCCGAAGGCGACCCCGCCGGGACCAACGGCTACATGATCGACCTGGTACGCGATGGCATCATCCGTCAGGCCCACACGTTGTTCGAGCGCCGGCCCACCGGCGGCCGCACCGGCCCGGACTCCATCGGTGTCCTGGTGACGCCCCACGAGCCCCGCGGCGTCCCCTTCTCGCAGATCGCCTGTGGCGGCCTCGACCCGAACGGCAAGGTAGGCCGCAAGTACGGCGACAAGTCCACCGGGGTCCTCGGGCGAGCCTTCTTTGACTACCGCAACGCGCTGCGCACCGACTTGAACGTCAGCACCAGCCCGGGCCTGGGGGTCTTCGGCGGCGAGATGTTCCTGTTCCAGGCAGAGATCCACCAGGAGCTCTACCCTCAGTACGTGACTGCGTTCGCGCGCCGGTTCCTCAAGCTGGTGCCGGAGATGGGCGGCACCCCCGTGGGCAAGGGCTATCTGGACAAGAAGATCCTCTCTCCCGGGTTCGACATCGACACGGCGGGC
>QJVU01000225.1 GCA_003235605.1 Planctomycetota bacterium
GGAACATCTCCAACAACGTGTCGATTTCCTTGTTGGAGAGGAGCTCCTTCATGTGGGTTTGCCAAATACGGTCAGGGTATCGAACTCGTCCTACTGGAGGATGTACTCGGTCCAGAGGATGTCCTCGACGGCGGCGGTCTTTTGCGGAAAGAACGACAGCGTCAACTCGCTGACGAGCATTCTCCGCAGAGCCTGCTTGCCATCGGCGCTCGCGAGAAACCTCTCATCCTGGTTGCTGATCACCATCAAGCAGCGCGAGTAGGCCTGGTTCCAGTAGTCGGTTATTGCCTTGAGCGCCTTCTTCGCCTTGTGCTTGTCCCTCTTGTAGACGAACCGGAAGCCAACGGATGCCGTGATGCGATTGCCTTGCTCGGTCTGCGGGTTCACCCGGAACCTCATGACGTTCTCATGCTCTACCAGCTCGTACTCCGGAGCCGGGGTCCTGGCGCTTTCCAGTTTCGGGGGTGGTGGCAGGCAGAGCACGACTCCTGCGCCTCCGAGGCCTGCGCCCAGCGCCACGAGGAACATCGCCGAAAGGAACTGTGTCCTCTTCCTGTCATTCAGGGTCGGTGAATCCTCCCAGTCCCCCTGTTCCTGCCCCTGTTCCTGCCACTGTTCCTTCAGCCCCTGTTCCCTCATCTGTTGTCTCCCTCCGCCTTGACCCGGACAAGGGTGAGGCGCTTGTCGAGGATCGTGCGGATCTTGTCGGTGTCCATTGTCTCGAGGATCGCCTCCACCGATTCGTGATCCATGAGCGAGAGGGTCTTGACGGCGCGCGACTCTCCCGCGGTGCCCTGTTTCCACCAAGACAGGATCAAGTCCCGCCCGATCTCCGGATCGAGGTTGGCGATGTTGCGGGCGTTCTCCTTGAGTCCCACCAGCTCGTCTTGCCTCACCAGCAGCACTCTCGTCTGGAACTCCGCTATGCGACGGTCGAGCTTCTCTCGTTCCTGAATTACCTGCTGTATCTGCTGCGTGATCGCTTGCTGCCGTTGCAGCACGTCTGCCATCTGGGTATCCAGGTCCCGTTTTTTCTTCTCGAGGACGGCATCCAGGGCCTTCTGCTCCCTCTGCTTCTTCCTGACCGAGCGGATCATCTCGTCGAGCTCCTCGACGCTCATGTCCGCGTTGACCTTCTTGAACTGGAACAGGCCCGAGGGATACGCCCGGAGCGCCGGGGCCGGCGGCGACTGACGAACAATCGACGGGCCATCTCCGACGCCCGGGGACGCGATCCCGCCATCTGCGGTCTTGCCGTTGTCGCCCGTAGGTGCCCCTCCGGAATCGTCCAGGTCTTGGGGAGGCTTGCTGAACAACCTGCTCAAGATCGGGATGTTCCTCGTCCCCTCGTAGGTCAGCCGGCCCTGGGCCCCCAACAGTCCTACCATCGCACCCAGAAAGAGAGCGATGCCCGTGAACACCATCAAGACAACGCTCTTCATCGGCTGGCCTTCCCGATCAGGAACCTGGTCCGCGCCATCTCGTCCAGCTCTGCTTGTTCCTGAGCCTCGACTGCCCGTCGCCAACTCTCCAGAAGCCGCGACCGCAGGTTGCTCATGGCCCGGTGATCCACACGGGCATCCTGGTACGCACGACGGGCGGCATGCACGTGTTGCACGGCCAGCTCCATGCGCCTGGCGACGTGATGGCGTCGGCGGACCAGGCCCGCTTCCAGGGCATGAGCGAGAGCAGAGGCACTGCCCGCAACCCCATCCTCGCGACATGCTGCCAGGTTCAGTTCCAGACTCCGCATCTCCTCGGTCAGCACGGTCAGCACGGACAGGGTTTCCGCGAGCCTACGTCGAGCCGCACGCTCCCCATGGGCGCGTAGCTTGAGCACCTTGGCAAGACGGAAACGGAAACGCCTCATCGTCTATTCATCGGCCATGGCATGGGAGATCATGGAGCCTGGGAGGCCGTTGGTGGCCAGCTGGCGGAGGCGTTCCAGCGTCGACTGGAAGCTGCGGGATTCGTGGCCGTGGTAGAGAAGGTCCTCGACACCCTCGATCTTCTCCATCGCAGTGTCCAACATGGAGTCTGCGCCCTTCTGGTACGCCCCGACCTGCACGAGATCGCGGTTCTCCTCGTAGTGCGCGAGCCACTGTCGTACTTTCCGTGCACACTCGACATGTTCGGCTGATGCAACATCCGCCATGAGGCGGCTGACCGACGACAAAACATCCACCGCCGGAAACCGGCCACGGGCGGCTATTTGGCGGCTCAGCACGATGTGACCGTCGAGGTAGCCCCGCATGGCGTCCGAGACCGGCTCGTTCAGATCATCACCTTCGACCAAGACGGTGAGCAGGCCGGTGATGCTGCCACGGCCGTCGTTGCCCATGCGCTCGACCAGTCGTGGCAGGTACGCAAACAGCGAGGGCGGGTATCCACGCAGCGTGGGTGGCTCGCCGGCGGCCAAGCCAATCTCTCGGGCTGCACCCGCGAAGCGGGTCACCGAGTCCATGGTGAACATGACGTTCAGGCCCTGGGCTCGGAAGGCCTCTGCGATGGTCACAGCCGTGAAGGCACCCTTGAACCGCAGCATGGGAGGGCTGTCGCTTGTGGCGACCACGACCACGCTCTTTCGCAAGCCCTCGGCGCCGAGCACCTGGTCGAGAAAATCCCGAACTTCTCGACCGCGTTCACCGATCAACGCGATGACGTTGACATCGGCATTGCCGTCACGGGCAATCATGCCCAGCAGGGTGCTCTTGCCGACACCCGACCCCGCGAAGATCCCTATGCGCTGACCACGACCACAGGTCAAGAAGCCGTCGATTGCCGCGATGCCGGTGGGCATGGCCTCATTGATGGGTTGACGGGTCAAGGCTGCCGGTGCCGACGCCACGACCGGCTGCTCCACGCCGATGAGCGGCGGTCCGCCGTCAATGGGTCGGCCCAGCGCATCGACCACCCGACCAAGAAGTGCGTTGCCGGTGGTCACGGTCAACGGCCGTCCTTGATGCGTGACATTGTCGAAGGGCGCGATGCCGCTCATCTCCCCCAACGGCATCAGCATGGTGACCCCATCCCGGAAGCCAACAACCTCGGCGATGATGTCCCTGGCCGCAGCGTGTATCGTGCACAGGTCGCCGCCGGCGGCCCGGATACCGGCCACCTCCACGCTGATCCCTACGAGGCCACGGACCTGACCCTGTCCGACCGGCCGGTTCTCGGCAATCCCGGACTGGATCAGGGACCGCAGCTTGTCAGGAAGCACCCTTTGCCTCCCGCATGGCACCGCGCAGCTCCTGGGAAATGCGGGCCAGCACCTCCTCGGGGTCGTACGCCAGGCGGCCGGCGTCGGTTTCCACCCGCACGCGGCCGTGCGCCAGGCTCGGATCAGGCAGGAATTCGACCTGCTGCATTCGCGCACGAATGTCGGCGTGCTCATCGAGGCTCTGGACCACGGTGCTCAAATCGTCTGGCGAAAGCCGAACGCGCAGCTGGCTGACCCCGGGGCCACCAACAGCGTGGTCGAGGCAGCGCCTGACCACCGCGGTCGTATCCACGAGCCCCTGCTCCAGCGCCGATCCCACGACTTCTCGCGCCACAGCAAGCCCGATCTCGGTGGCAAGGTCAGACACCTCTTCCAGGTTCCCTGTCACGAGCCCGGGAATGCTCGCCAGCTGACGCTCGATGTTCCCAACACAGGCGACCAGCGCCTCCCGGGCGGCAGCGTCCTGTTGGGCTTTCTGTGCCAGGCCCGACAACTGCTGGCGTCGCCGCTCACCCGCAGATCGCTCATCCTGGGCAGTGTGGAGCCGCAAGGCTCGCACGCGGCGGGACATTGTGACTCGAACCAAGCTCACACCATCTCCTCTCCGAGGTCGACTGCCGCGAGCTCTCCCCTCTCCAGCAGATCGCGGACCACCATGAGGATCTGCTGCTGTGCCTCCATCACCTCGCTCAGCGGCATGGGCCCCAGTGAATCCCGCTCCTCGGCAACCACCTCGCCAGCTCCCTGGGAGAGATTGTCGAAGAACGTTTCTTCCACGGCTGGTGGGGCAGCCTTCAGGGCAATGGCCAAGGTGCGTGTGTCGATCTCGCCGAGCACCTTCTGGACCGATCTTCGCTCGAGGGTGGCGAGGTCGTTGAAGGTGAACATCTGTTCCCGGATGGCGTTGGCGATCTCCTCGCTCACCTCTCCGACCCCCTCCAGGATCTCCTTCTCACCACCCCTCATGTGGTTCAGGATCTGCGCGGCAGCCTGAACCCACTTCTTCGGATCAGAGCGCTCGCTCGTGAGTCCGAGGTTCTTGACCTTCACGCGGATCACGTCCAGCACCCGCTGCACGACGTCCGGCGGTGCCCGATCCAAGGTGGCCACGCGGTACATGAGGTCCGAACGCGAATCCAATGGAAAGTGGCCAAGCACCTCGCCAGCCTTGGCCCTGTCCAGATTGGCGAGGAACACCGCCGCAATCTGCGGGTGTTCCTCGATCAGGATGTCGGCAAGGTCCGGGGCCGGCAAAGCCTCGAAAGCCGCGAACGGGCGGCGGCTGAGGGTATCACGGCCGGCCTTGCTGACCACGTCTCGGGCGCGCGCCTCGCCGAACGCCTTTACCAGGACATCCTCCGCAGAACCACCCACGTCGCCGAGAGCCGTGTCCCCCCTGCGCAACCGACGAATCGCCTGTTTCATGGTGGTCGTCACGGTCACGTTGTCGACGGGCGCTTCCTGAAGTTCCCTCATCGCCCTGGTGATGCTCTCCACCATGTCTTCAGGGAGGTCACGCAGAACCCTCGCCGCCAGGTCCTGCTCGATGCTCAACAACAGGATGGCGATCTGCTTCGCCACGCCCAGCTTCACCGCCCCTCCTGCCATCGCTAGATCTTCTGCTCCGCCAACCACCTCTCGAGCATGCGCGAGATGGTCGCAGGGTCCTCGCTGATGGCGCGCTCGATCTCCCCACGCATCCGTTTTGCGGCCTCTTCCGGCGACAGGTTCTCGTCGTCGAGGTCTTGGATGTCCTTGACCGAAGCGCCCAACCTGCCCGTCACCGGCGCCGGTGAGACCGATGACCGCTTGAGCAGGCTCCTCAGGAACAGGAGCACGAGCGCCAGCCCAATCAACTGACCGAGGATTGGCAGGTACTGCAGCCATGAGGATGGCTCTCCTGCTCCGATCGCGACCAATCCAGGAATTTCCGGCATGGCCGCAACTGCCACTTCCGGCGGGAACGCGCAGATGAACGGTTCCACATCCCTCTTTGGGCCATCCCGTGCTTCCTCCCAGCCGATGGCATTCATGACCACGGCCTTGATGTCATCCTTCTGGCTGGCGATGGCCCTGTCGATCGTGAGTCCCAGGGTCATCTTCTTGATCCTGGGCGCCATGAGTCCCTCGATGATCGTGCCGAGCTTCGAGTCGTACTTCTTGTCGCTCGTCGTGCTCCTCAGGCGCTCGCCCTGACCACCCCTGCTGCCCTCGGACTTCGGCTGGGTGCCGGACACCTCGTTGGTGATGCTGGGGTCGCCACCAACGCTCTTGACCGCACCCTTCTTGTCTTCCTTGGTGGTGCGCTCTTCCGTCAACACCGGCTCCGGCGGGATGTAGCTCTTCCGCGCGCTCGTGTACTCTGGATCAAGGAACACGACGACCGCCACCCGCACCTTGTCTCGCAACGGACCCAACAGTCGCAGAGCTTTCTCCTCGTAGACCGCCTCCAGCTCCCTCTCCTGTCTCCGGAAACCCGAACCGTCGGTGTTCGGGCTGTCGGGGTTCAGCTTGAACGTGGCCTTGGTGACCATGTCGATGATGGTGACGTTCTCCGGGGGCAGACCGATGGTGCTGGCCACGGTTTCCACGGCACTGTGCGCCACGCGCTGGAAGCTCACCGCGGGGGCGACGCGCACCAGCGCCGTTGCCCTCGGTTCCGATGCCCTGTCGTCGGCTCGAAACACCGACCGCCGCGGTTTGCTCGCGCTCACCAAGGCATCCTGCACCCCCTGCATGCCCATCAGCGCCGTGGCCGCATCCCTCTGCAGCCGCCGGAGTCGCGCCGCGGCACGGTCCTCGGCGCTGCTGGTCATCGAGTCGAAGATGCCTTTCTCTTCTGCCCTGGAAGCGCTGACTCCCTTGCGGCTGAGGGCGCTGCGCGCCCGCGGATGGTCCTCCCTGTCCACCAGCACCTGACGGCCCACGACCTTGTATGGTACGCCACTCTCCTCGAGAGCCTTCTCGGCCTCCATGACATGCGTCTCCTCACCGGAGGTCAAGACCATCATGGTGGGTTGGCTCGAGTACCAAATGATCGCGCCAATGCCGACCGCCGTGGCCAGGAGAACGGCTGCGATCGTCAGACGCTGGCCGGCATCGAGGCGTGCCGAGATGGCGTTCAGCTGGCGCAGTATGTCAGACAGGAACTGGGGCATGGATCACTGGACCGATCGTGACAGGGTCTGCCAGGCTTCCAGGAGCTTGTTGCGGACCTCCAGCATGAGGTTGAAGGCCACCTCGCTCTTGCCGACCGCGATCATGAGGTCGTGGACCTCGACATGCTCGCCACGGGCCAGAGCTTCGTACTTGGAATCAGCGTCCTGCTGGAGGTCGCGCACCTGTTCGACAGCGTTGCTCAGAGCCTCCTCGAACAGTCGCCCCGGACCCTTGTCGACATGGAGACCGGGTTCACCGGAACCGCCGGGTTCACCGATGAGGCGAGGCCTGAGCTGAGCCGGTCCGGGGATATCCAGGCTGCTCATACGCCGCTACCCGCCGATGTTCTGCACCGTTGCCTGCAGCATGCTGCGATAGCTGCGCAGAGCCGAGAGGTTTGCCTGGAAGCTGCGGTTGATGATCGACATGTCGACAAGCTCCCTGAACATGTCGACATTGGATCGCAAGACGTAGCCGTCGATGGCTTGGGGGTGATTCGGCGCATAGACTGGCTCGAAGGGGGTCTGCGAGTCGGTGTAGACCTCACTCACCCGCACCCCGGTGGCCAGTCCTTCGCTGCCGGCAATGCCGCGCAGGGTCCCACGGTTGGTGCCATCCAGAACCTCCTCGAAGATGACACCGCGCCGCTGATAGGGCAGCCTCAGCACGTTGCCCGTGCTGTTCATGTTGGCGAGGTTGACCGCGACGATCTCGGAACGCTGCATCTCGGCTCGCAGCGCCGAGCTCGCAATGTCGAAGCCGTGGAAGATCCCTTTCATCGGGTCTGGGTCCATTTCCATCACCTGCCGAAGATTGCCTTGTTCATGTGGGAGAAGTAGCCGCCGACGCGCCGTGTGAAGATCTCGTGGAGGAGCTTGACCTTCTCCAGCGTCGAAAGCTCGTCGTAGACGGAGACGTTGTTGACACCGGGCCCTCCAGAGTCATCCCGCAAGACCTCGGGTCGAACCGAGTTGATGTCGCCGCCCCCCTGGGACACCCTGCGCAGCTGCTCCTCGAAGGAAACAACGTACCGCTTGTATCCAGGCGTGTTTTGGTTGGCGATGTTGTGCATCGCCACCCTGCTCCTGAGTGACAGCGCATCCAACACCCGATGGGCGAAGGTGGTGTCCTCCGTCAGATCCATCGACGACCTTCCTTTGCCGTAGCCTCTCCTGACCCCAGTTCTTCGACGCAACCCGATCCCTGCCTTGAGATGGGCGTTCTGAGCTCTCACGACGGCTGCCGTTGGTGAGGGGGGACCGCCCGGCCACTCGCCTCACCGCGGGCTGCCGACAGACACGGCTCACGGCCGTGCTTCCCTTCTCATCGGCATTTGCTGGGGCTTTCCTCAGTCCCGGACTTGCGGCGGACGGTGCCCCCGGCACAACATCACGCGATGGAACGGATCCTGGAGCCCGAGTACATGGACACCGCGGCGGAAGCCTCCAGCTACGCGGCCATGGACCACACCGAGGCCAATCTCAGCGTGGCCGATCGGTTCCTTGCCCTGGGCGGCGGTCGCGGCCTCACCTTGGATATCGGTACCGGCCCAGGAGACATCCCGATCCTGATGGCCTCGCAGCGGCCAGGGGGCCTGTTTGTGGCCGTCGACGCGGCCTGGGAAATGCTGAAGCTGGCGCGGCGCAGGATCCAGGACAGAGGTCTCGGCGAGCGCATCGTCCTGCACCAGGCGGATGCCAAGTGGCTGCCGTACTCGACGGGCAGCTTCGATGCCGTGTTCTCCAACACGATCCTGCATCACATTCCGGCACCCGTCGACCTGTTGCGGGAGGCTTGGCGCGTGCTGAAGCCCGGAGGCCTGCTGCTGATACGGGACCTCTACCGTCCACCTTCGGAGGCAGCCGCCTGGGCGCTGGTGGACGAGCATGCCGCGGGCGCCAGCGCGACTCAGCGGCAGTTGCTGTATGACAGCCTCCACGCCGCCCTCACCCTGGACGAAGCCAGGGCGCTGGTGGCGGCCGCCAACATGACCGGCGCGACGGTGGAGATGACCTCCGATCGCCACTACACCATCGAATGCCGCTAGCCCCACATCCCGACCGCCTCGCCCACAATCTCGCCCATCGCAAGCGCCTCATGGACCAAGGCATCCCCAAGGTGGTGGACCTGCCTGGCCCCGGGGCCGCCGACGCCAGGATGGACCTGAAGCTGCTGGCACACCGAACGCGCCGGGCGCTCGCGGATCGATGGACCCCGGAGGCCGAGGCGCGCCTGGCGGGCCTCTCCACCCCCGACCTGTGGGCCGGCACCGTGCAGGACGGCACCGCCCGCGGCTTCAAGGTGGCTCTCGAGGAGGCCTTGAGCCTCTGCGCTCCCGGCGCCGAGACCATGCCCCAGACCGAAAGCTGGACCACGCCCGAGTCGGAACCGGATGCGGTGATCCTCGAGGGCAAGGACCTGGGACGGCGGCGCGACCTCCTCGTGGCCTCCGCCGGCGCGCGCATTCGTTTCGGACCCAAGACCGGAGTCCTGATCGTCGACCGTCGCCGCCACATCCACCAGGAAGACTGCATCCGCTTCGAAGACCACAGCGACGCGGGCTGTCTGGACGGCTTCGTGGCCAGGCCCGACGAGCGCCCCCGCCTCTTCAGCCCCGCGTTCCTGAAGCCAGCCCGCCTGCTCCACAGCCCGACCAGGGACGAACTCGTGCTGCTAGGGCGGCTCGGCAGGCGACGTGCCGGCTACCCTTGCGAGCTGCGCTTCGTGGGCCACAAGCACGAGACCGGCATCCGCCTCACGGTAGTTATCCACAATCAACACAAGGACCACCGCCTGCGAATTCGCTTCCTCGGTTTTTCCGAACCCGAGTACCTCGGTCTCTCCGTAGACGCTTCCGACCTTTCGAGTTTTCCCCCGTGGGAACGAGTGCACGCGCAGGGGCGGACCTTCCTCGCGGCAACGCTCGTACGTGCGTGTGGCCGTCTCAGGGTGGGGGAACGCTACGTGCCAGTCCCGGAGGCGCAATGTCTGTGCCGGATCACCCACGAGTTTGGCATCGGTTTTTGACGTTGTCTGCGCGGCGTTTTTTGCCCCATCCATGCGCTGGCTTCGCCGCCCCTCCAACGCTACCCTCGCTGCCTTCCCCCGTCCCAAGCAAAGGCTCCCCGCGAACAGCTGGCGCTGTCCCCGCGTCCCAAAACCTCAGCCCCGAGGTTCCGCTTCGTGCTTGAGCTCATCTGGTTGTCGATCGGCGTCGCCATCACCCTGATCGCAGTGCTGGTGGTGGTGCAGTTGCGCCTCCGGCAGGATCGTCTTCGCGCCCCAGAGCCACCGCCGCGGCCCTCCCCCGAGCCACGGCAGCTCGTGGTCCCCGACACCCACAACCTCGAGACCCTTGCCATGGGCGTCAGCAAGGACTTGGCGACCCTCGCCTCCAGCGTTCAGGGTCACGCACTGCTGCTCTGCGAGAGCCACGCCCAGCTGCTCTGCGAACGCAACGGCACGTCCGGACAGGTTATCGAGGAGGCTGAACGGCTCTGGGAGTCCGTCCATCGGCTGCGCCTGTTCGCCGAGAAGCTGCAGGCCTTTGCCCAGATGGAGGAGGTGAAGGTGCGGCCAGCCCGGGTGACACCGGTGCTGCGGGCCCTGGTTCACGAGATCGAGGACCATGCCGGAGGCAGCCTGGAGGTCGCGCTGCACACCGCGCCCTCGTTGCCGAGGGCCCTCACGGATACCCGGAGTCTGCGGCAGGCGTTGTTGTTCCTGGTCGAGAGCGTGTTGAGCCTGGAACCGAACGCGCCCACCCTCACCATCTCCGCCAAGACGGAGCTGAACGAGGACATGGATGCGGAGGTGCTGATCGAGATCCAGGCAGAGACCGAGGAGCTGGCGGAGTCCGCCGGCGGCCCCGCCCCCGACATCCGCTTCAGCTACGGAGCGGCGCGGAACCTCCTGGAGGCCCAAAAGGCCTGGGTGTCCCTGACCCACCGCCCGGGTCTCAGCGTCGTGGCCAGCGTTTCCCTGAAGGCAACGACCGCTACGAGGTCTGCCGCCGAAGTCGCCGCTGCTGGAGCAGGACAGCCCATGCTGGCGGGGTCGCTTCCAGGCAGCGAAGTCGACGAGGCTCGACAGGCCCACGAGTTCGGGGGGATCCTCATCCTGGACCGCAACCCCGGCATTCGGGAGATGCTCACGAACGAGCTGTCTCGCCTCGGGCGTCACGTGATCGCCTGCGATGAGGGCCGGGCGGCAGAGTCGCTCTATTCGGCCACGCCGGAACGCTTCGAGCTCTTGATCCTGGATCAGGACGCCCGGCGCCTTTCCGGCGAGGCGCTGGCCGCTCGTGCCCTGGCAGCTCGTCAGGACGTGCGCGTGATCCTGCTCACATCCAGACCTTCGTATGCTCCGGATGCGGGATCGGCTTCTGACCCGCGCTGCGTCCGGATTCCTAAGCCTTTTGGCTTGATGGAGTTGAGAAGCGTCGTGGGCGAGCTTCTGGGACCCGGGCCGGCGACCGCGACTATCGCCGCCGGCACCAGCCAAACCCGCTGACGTGGGAGCCGAGGCTTCTTTGGGAGCCGCCGGCGGGTAACCTGCGGGACCACCCCGGCTTGGAGCGCCCGCATCCCCATGGCCTCCATCACGGCCAAGACATCGAAGGAGCAACACGCTGAAACGTAGTCACAACAGATCACCTGAGCAGATTCGTCCCCTCAAGTTCACCCGCTCCTACACCCCGAACGCCCCCGGATCTGTGCTCGTGGAGGCTGGTGCCACCAAGCTCCTCTGCACCGTGACGAGCACCGACTACGTTCCCGCCTGGCGACACAGCCAGGGGTTGGGCTGGTTGACCGCGGAGTACTCGATGTTGCCCGGCTCCACCCACACCCGCAAACAGCGAGAGGGTCGCAGCAACAGGGTGGATGCCCGCTCCCTGGAGATCCAGCGGTTGATCGGTCGCAGCCTGCGGAGCATCATCGACCTCACGGCCCTGCCCGAAATCACCCTGTGGGTGGACTGTGACGTGCTTGCCGCTGATGGCGGCACCCGCACCGCCGCCATCAACGGTGGCTGCGTCGCCCTCTACGATGCCCTGTTGTACCTCGAGGAGAAGAAGGAGATCCGCAAATGGCCGCTGACGGGCATGGTCAACGCAGTGTCCGTGGGCATGATCAACGGGCAGGCCGCCATCGACCTGGACTACGTCGAGGATTCCAGCGCCGACGTGGACATGAACGTGGTGTGCGCGTCCGATGGCCGGTTCATCGAGGTTCAGGGATCCGCGGAGAAGGACCCGTTCACCCAGGACCAGTTCGTAACCATGCTCGAGATGGCGCGCCACGCCTGCGGCGAGGTGGAGAGACTGCAGAAACAGGTCTTGGGCCTCTAGGGGGGCGGTGGAGGCTCTGAGGTGGTCGATCTCTGGGTAGCGACCAGCAACGACGACAAGCGGCGGGAGCTCTGCCGGCTGCTGAGCCCGCTGGGATACACCCTGCGCCTGGCATCCGAGGCCGCCGGGGAATTCGCCGTGACAGAGGACTGTCCGGACTTTGCCGGCAACGCTGCCAAGAAGGCCAGGGAGCTGTCCCGGCTGGTGGGGGCAATGGCCGTGGCGGATGACTCGGGCCTCTGCGTGGATGCCCTCCATGGAGCTCCGGGCGTGCACTCGGCGCGCTACGCCGGGGAGGCGGCGACGGACGCGGACCGTATCCACAAGTTGCTGACGGAGCTCGAGGATGTGCCAGAGGCGGAGCGCACCGCGCGCTTCGTCTGCTGTGTCTGCCTGACGGACACGCACGGCCAGCTCCTCGCGGCCTTCGAGTGCTTCTGCGAAGGGGTGATCCTGCGGGCGCCCCGCGGGCACGGCGGCTTCGGCTACGATCCCGTGTTCGTGGCCCTGGAATGTCTGGCCGGCGGGGTCTCCTTGGAGAAAGCGCCCAGCTTCGCGGAGCTTCCTCCAGAACAGAAGGACGCACTGAGCCACCGCGGACAGGCGCTCCGGAAGCTCCGGGGCTTTCTCGAGAGGCTGCCTGCGCGATGACCGAGATCTCGCTGATCCGCAACTTCAGCATCATCGCCCACGTCGATCATGGCAAGTCCACGCTGGCTGATCGGCTGCTGGAGATGACCGCCACTGTCCAGAAGCGACAGATGAAGGAACAGCTGTTGGATGACATGGAGCTGGAGCGGGAACGAGGCATCACCATCAAGGCCCGGGCGGTGGCGATGAACTATGCCGCTCCCGACGGCAGGACCTATCTCCTCAACCTGATCGACACACCGGGCCACGTGGACTTCAACTACGAAGTGCTCAAGTCGCTGCAAGCCTGCGAAGGCGCCTTGCTCCTGGTGGATGCCTCCCAGGGGGTGGAGGCGCAAACCGTGGTCAACGCGCACCTCGCGGAGGCCGCGAAG
Organism: Planctomycetota bacterium; assembly: GCA_003235605.1. Next base: position 12,755 of record QJVU01000225.1, read on the forward strand.
CTCGTCATCGTGCCAGTGCTGAACAAGATGGACCTGCCCCATGCCCGTGCCGATGAAGTGGCCACGGAGATAGAAGATGCCATTTGCATCCCTGCCGAGGACGCCATTCCCGTCTCCGCAAAGACCGGCAAGAACGTGCAGGCGGTCCTGGACGCCATTCTTGCTCAGGTGCCACCTCCGTCGGGGAACCCTGAGCACCGTCTCCAAGCCCTGATCTTCGACGCCACGTACGACGAGTACCGAGGCGTGGTGATCTACCTGCGCATCAAGGAAGGCACGATCCAGACGGGAGACAACGTCCTCATGCTCGGCACGAACACCAGCCACGAGGTCCTGGAAGTCGGTCGCATGAGACCAGGCATGCAGCCGGAGCCCTCGCTGCACGCCGGCGAGGTAGGCTACCTGATCGCCAACATCAAGCGCCTCGGAGATGTGGTGATCGGCGACACCGTCACCCACGAGAAGCGCGATCTGCGCGCCACGCCCCTGCCTGGCTTCCGCGAAGCCAAGCCGATGGTGTTCTGCGGGTTCTTTCCCACGAACAACGCCGACTTCGAGCACCTGCGCAAGTCACTGGAGAAGCTGCATCTCAACGACAGCTCGTTCCACTTCGAACCGGAAACCTCCGAGGCGCTGGGGTTCGGCTTCCGTTGTGGCTTCCTGGGGTTGTTGCACATGGAGATCATCCAGCAACGCCTCGAGCGGGAAGAGGACATCGACCTCGTGCAGACAGCTCCCAACGTGACCTACAAGGTCATCACCACGGATG
>QJVU01000220.1 GCA_003235605.1 Planctomycetota bacterium
GAACCTAGGTGCTAACATCGTGTTGGTGCCTACAGGAAAGAAGCCGGATCAGGTCACCTTCGGTGACGGGTACGGCTCGGCCGCCGCGGAGGGAAGCCTCCAGCGACGGAAGCGCAGCAGCTTGAAGCACGCTGCGTCCAAGACGCCCCAGGGCGTCGACAAGCTCTTCGGGGAACTGCGGGAGACGGACCGCGCCCGACAGACAGAGCGCTACCAACGGCGCATGAAAGGAAGACAGACATGAAGCTCGTAGTCGAAGATGAGGCAGGGAACCGAATCCCACTGCCCAGTGAGAAGGACATCCCCAAGTTCATCGCCAAGGGCCGCAAGGACAAGGGCATGAGCCTCCAAGCCGTGGCGGACGTGATCGGCGTGAAGCGCCAGGCCGTCTGGAGCTGGGAGAAGGGCAAGTCGCTGCCGCTCTCGGACCACCTGATGACCCTGGTCAAGCTCTTCGGCACCCCCGAGGAGACCGAGGTCCCCAAGCCCAAGCCGCAGTCCAAGGAGGACATGGACGCCACCCTCACCGAGGTGGAAGCGCTCCTCGGAGCGTAGGGGCCGCGTGGGCGTGTCTCCTTTCCGCGCCCTTCTACCGATTGGGCCGTCCTCCCTTTTGGTACACACATAGCCCGACACCCGGCGGTCGTTCAGCGTACACCACATATGTGATGCCACTCACCATACTGAAGGTGAGGGGTTCACGTCGTGGAAGAGCTTGTTCACCAGTATGCACGGTTGGCTGGAGAGGTCGGTCTCGCAGGAGCGGCCTGTTACGCCTTGGTGCGTGTTTGGAACCGGATGATCGAGCTGGTCAACCAGCATCGCATCGACGCCGCCGAGCAGGACCGCATCCATCGCGACGAGATCAAGGCGCTCGAACAGCGGCACCGCGAAGACCTGATGGCTCTCAACCGAGAGCACCGCGACAACGTCAACGCCATCATCGAGCGCAACATGGACGAGCACCGGGAACGAAACCGGGTGATGGTCCTCGGCTGGCGTGAGACCGCGGCAGCCTTCCAAGCCAACGGCCGAACCCCTCCTCACCCGTACCCCAACGTCGATGAGATGGGGAAGGAGGACCCGCGGCGATGACCGAACACGTCCTGGATCTTGAGCCCCTGAACGAGAAGAAGTTCCTTCTGGGTCTCCTCGAAGGAACCTACCTCCCAGCCCAGGCGGGGCTCAACCTCCAGGACATGGTGGTCGTCCGCTACAAGTCCGATGTTCACGGCCATGTGCGGCTCTACGCCATGGTGGTCGGCCGCTGCTTCGACGGACCATCGCGAGTCCCGAGTCGGGTCAAGGTCATCTCGACCACAACCCAGCGGAACCGCATCCGCGACATGCTGGACGAGCTGCTCTAGTTGATGTCGAAGGGCGTCGACGGCTTCAGATACTGCCGGATGGTGTGGTCGATGATCCCGCCGATGACGGGGTTCGAGGTCGCCACCATCTCGATGACTTCCTCTTCCTCGGTGTCGAGCACGACGCGGGCCCGGAAGATCTGAAGCCCTTCCCGCCCCATCTTGTTCACGAGCTGTTGGATGGCCAGGGTGGTGAGGTTCTCGTGGAAGTCCTCCTCGTCGAAGGACTCATCCTCGTTCAGGGCCATCTGGGCAACGACGAGCGCCTCTTCGATGGCCTCCACCCGGTTGTCGTCGTGCTCCTCGTCAAGCAAGGCCGAGACCAGACGTTCCAATGCCTTGCGTTCCATGCTGGTTTCCTGAGTCAGAGGTGGTCCTGAACTGCCTTCCTCAGGATGTCTGCTGCAAACCTGCTCGCAGACACCTTCCGACCCTTGGCCACCGTCTTGATGGTCTCCCACACGTCTACATCCACAGAGATCGTCACCTTCTGGTGACTCTTGTGCTGGCCGAAGACCTCCTTGGCCTCTCGTTCGGCTTCCGCTGCTTCGTTCGCCAGAGTCCATAGATTCCCTCGCGCCGTCCCGTTGGTGGGGAAGATGTCATTGCACAATTGGTAGGCCGACGCCGTCTGCCCCTTGAGCAGGAACTCCTGCACACGGTGCAGCCGAGCATGGCACGATGGGCATAGCCATACACGGTTCGACTCTGAGTCGTCACCACCGAACGCCCGAGGCTTCCGGTGGTGGTCTTCGGCGGTCGGCAGAGGCTCCGGCACACCGCAGACGAAGCAGTCGACCTTGAAGTCGGCCTTCGCGCCGCGATTGCGCCGGATGTCGTTCATCAGTCCTCAGAAGCAGGCTTCGCTGCCGCCTTCTTGACGACCTTCTTCTTGGCCTTCTTCTTGACGACCTTCTTCTTCTTGGCCGCGGGCTTGGGCTCGGGGGCGGGAGCAGGCTCATCCTCCTCGGCGACCTCGGCGACCTTCTCAGCCGCCTCCTTCGCCTTGGCGGCCTCGGCCTCCTCCTTGGCCTTCTTCTCGGCCTCAGCCTTCTTGGCGGCCTCCTGGGCCGCCTTCTCGGCCTTCTCAGCCGCAGCCTTCTTGGCCTCGGCCTCTTCCTTCGCCTTGGCCCTCGCTTCGGCCTCCGCCAGGCGCTTGGCCTCGGCGTCCGCCTTGGCCTTCGCCTTGGCGCGAGCGGCCTCCTCCTCGGCCTGAGCCGCCTCCTTCTTGGCAGCCGCTGCCGCCGCAGTAGGGGCGGTCCGCAGCTCGGCCTGGGGCGTCTTGGCGCCGCGAGGAGTCAGGTTGGCCGGCAGGGAGACGGCATCCGTTCCCTCCGCCTGGCCAGCCACGGTCAGACGGATCTGGCGACCGCGCACGAGACGCTGGATGTTGGGGTCCCGCTGGATCTGCGTCCACTGGTCATCGCGGACGTTGACCGTGGCGCGGCCTCCCTGCTTCATGTCCAGGTTCAGCGGCGACGGCAAGATCAGCCGACCGGACGACAAATTCGCTACATCGAGCTTCATGGTACAGGTCCTTTCAGGTCAGGGTGCCGTAAACAGTCTCACTGCAACGGTTTTTCTACTTCTCCACCGTCACTGTGAGGTGCCCCAAACGGACGGCCTCCAGGAGTGACCGGGACTTCTTCCAGTTGGCTGCGGGGGCGTAGGCCAGGAGGTTCAGGCCCTTGCTGCCGATCTGGACATCGGATGGGATGAAGACGGACTCGATCCGGCCTTCGTGGCCTTGGACCTGGACCTGGAGCTGTCCACGGCAGTTCGACCGGGCCCAGATGGCCTTGATCGCTGCACCAGACTTCAGGATCCGGGCCAATTCAGCCCTTGCTCGAACAGTCATACGTCTCCAGACCTGTAGTATCCTGCCTGGGGCAAGGTGTCACCTGCTACCGTTCACATGCCCTTCGATCCCTTGCGGGAAGAGCCAGCAGCATTGAGGTTTGCTGAGGTTACGATGTCCTTCACGGTCTTCGCACCGTTGGGCTCAGTGACAACGTACGTGCGCACGATGTCGCCGTTCGGCATGACCTTGGTGTTCTGATGCTCCATCGAGGCAGCACCAGTCCCGCCGACCTGGGACTTGATGGACTCGAAGCGCTTGGTGTCGATGCGGTTGAGGATGTCCTCGATCTCGGTCTCTTTGTAGCCCTTGCCAGCGAGCACATCGCGGAGGGCCGTCTCCCGGGCCCCGGAGACGCCGCCGCGCATCCGGCCGCGGAACGCCTCCTGGAGGCCCTTGTCCTTGGCCAGGCGTTCGATGAAGGTCGTGTCCCGCTCGAAGATCCCCTGCTCCTCGCCCATGGCGGAGAGCTGATTCTTCAGAAGCTCCTTGCCGACCTCGATGTCGTCAGCCCGCTTCTCCTCGGCCGCCTTCTTCTCGGCCTCCTGGCGCTCCTTCTCGATCTCTTCGGGGGTCTTCCCAAAGAAGCTGCCGATCATCTTGACCGTGGTGGCGATGTCCTTGAGCAGGCCACCGATGAACTCCAGGGTCGGGACCAGGGCCTGGGCGATGGAGGTCTCAAGCTGCTCGGCCGTCATCGCGGCCACGTTGGCGCCTCGACGCCGCCGGTCCGCCACGGTCTTGGCGAACTTGTCGATCGCCTTCTCCCCCGTCCGCTTCTCCACGACCGCCATGGCCTTCTCGAACGTCTTGCCCGTTCGGGTCTCGGCCGCGATGTTCTTGAGCATCTGCATCTGCTCGGTCGTGATGGTGGTGCCCAAGATGGCGTTCACCAGCTCGCCGCCCCCGTTGTTGAGGGCGTTCACGGCCTCTTCCATGCGCATCG
>QJVU01000592.1 GCA_003235605.1 Planctomycetota bacterium
GCTCTGAGTCCCAGGTGCCTGGAGAGGTCGCGGTCGCCACAGAGCACGAAGGCGCGACCGCCACCACAGCGCCGGTGGAGGAACCTGCCAAGACCATCCCACGCCTGCCGCGCCGCCTCCGCGTCGCCGAGGCGGCGGCCGTAGGGAGGGTTCACGATGACATCGAAGCTCCCCGCCCTGGGCTCGAAGTCGCGCACGTCACAGTGGTGGAACCGGATCATGTCGGAGACGCCGGCGGCAGCCGCGTTCTTGCGCGCCAGGGCAAGGGCACCGCCATGGCGGTCCGCGCCTTCCAGGCTGGTCCCGGTGCGGGTCCGTGCCCGGGCTTCGGCCTCGGCGCGCAGGCGCGACCAAAGCCCAAGATCCAGGTCCGGCCAGGCTTCGAAAGCAAAGATGCGCTGCAGTCCCGGTGCCATGTCTGCCGCCATGCACGCGGCCTCGATCAAGAAGGTCCCCGAGCCGCACATCGGATCCACCAGCGCGGTCTTCCGGTCCCAACCGGAGAGGATCAGCAGGCCGGCAGCCAGCGCCTCGTTGAGGGGCGCCTTGACCTGCACCGGCCGCCAGCCACGCTTGTGCAGGCTGGTGCCGGAGAGGTTGCGGTAGAGGCTCAGCACACCGTGCCGGATCACGACCTTCAGCGGCAGGTCCGGCGCATGCACATCCACGCTTGGCCGGCGGCCAAGACGGTCCGTGAACTGGTCGACGATCGCGTCCTTGGTCTTGAGAGCGGCATAGCGGGAGTGGGTGATCGCGGAGCTGCTGACGGAGGCGTCCACTGCCAGGGTCTGCTCCACGTCCATGAAACGGGACCAGTCGACCCTCCCCACCGTGCGGTAGAGGTCGTCGGGGCCGTCGACCCGCTCGCGCAGCAACAACTCCTGGACACGGATCGCAGAACGCAACCAGAGGTTGGCAGCGTAGCCGAGACGCCGATCGCCGAAGAACGTGACGCCGCCACGGCCCATGCGCAGCCTTCGCGCGCCCAGTTGCTCGAGCTCCTTGGCCAGGGCGGCTTCGACACCCAGGGGACATGGTGCGTGAAACTCGTGAAACCCTCGTCGACCTTGCCGCATCTGTGGTGCACCTATACCTTCTCGGATGGATTCTCGCTGCCCCCCGGCGCCCACCTACTCCCAACGATCCAGGAGCAACCGATGCGTTCCCATACCACCTTCCTGGCAACCGCTTGCACTGCCGCCATGCTGGGGGCACTGCTTCCCGCGCAGGCCCGCCTCTACGCCAACGCCGCCAACACGGCCTTCGAAGGCGACGCCAAGTCCTGGAAGACCGCCAACTACGACCTGCAGACCGTGCTTTCGGCGGCGACCAGCGGCACCGAGGTCTGGGTGGCCAAGGGCACCTATCTCGGTGGCTTCGTGGTGCCAGCGGGGGTCAAGTTGTTCGGCGGCTTCGAGGCCGGCGATACCCGACTTTCCCAGCGCCGTCCGAGCGTGAACGTGACGATCCTGGATGGCCAGGACAAGCAGCGTGTCCTGAGCTGTGGCAACGGCAGCCTGGTCGACGGCGTGGTCATTCAGCGCGGCCGCGCCGGGGGCAATGGCGGCGGCGGCATGCTGCTGGAGGGAACGTCAACGACGGTTCGCGACTGCATATTCCGCAACAACAACATCACGGCTGGCCGTGGCTCGGCGCTGCACGTGAACGTCGATGGCAACAACAACCCAGCCAACGTGTTTCTTCTGAACACGATCTTCGCCGCCAACGGGACCGGCACCAACGTAGGCCACGTGATCGACTTCACCAGTTCCAAGGGCACGGTGCTCCACATCGTTGTCGACGGCAACTACGAAAACGGTCTACACTTCCAGCTGGGCTCCACCGTAGCCATCTACAACAGCTGCTTCAGCAACAACAGCGGCCGTGGTATCTGTCACATCTCCGCCAACGACGCCCCGACGCTCGAGAACAACCTGCTCTGGAACAACCAGAAGGGCCTCTACCACTACCGTGGCACGGACTACAAGGACATCAAGGACGTCAATGCCCTCGCCTACGCAAAGAACAACGTCAGTGCCGATCCCAAGTTCGTCGGCTCGGGCAACTATTCGCCGACGCCGCAGTCGCCGCTGATCGACGCAGGTCGCAACGTCGCCGGTCTGCCACTCCTGGACGCGCTGGGCAACAGCCGCAACCTGGATGCCAAGCTGGTCGGCACCTGGGCTCCGGACATTGGTGCCATCGAGTTCACGAACGCCCGGCTCGACTACACCGGCAACCTCACGCCCGGCGGCAAGATCAACCTCGCCCTCGGCGGCACGGCCCAGCTTTCGTCGATCCTGGGTGTTGCGGCCAAGCCATCCGCGGGCGTCTTCCTGCCCGGGCTCGGCACCTTCCTCCTGGATACCACAGGGCCGGTGCTCTACCTGGGATGGACCCCGGTGGGCACGACCACCACCCTGGGGATCCCCCAGAGCACGCCCGTGGGTCTCGAGGCCGTGGTGCAGGCTTTCGGCTTCAACGCCAAGGCGGGCAACCTGACCAACGCGCTGGACCTCAGGGTCCGGTAGCAGCGACCAGCAAAGAAGGACCCGTCAGCGCTTGTCCGGGACGGCTGGGGCCTTTGGAGCGACGGCCTCGGGAACTTCGGACACGACCTTGCCATTCTTGAACCGGAGCAGCACAGCTGCCTGGCCTTTTGCCACGGTGATGTCCGTGTTGATGCTGACCCGGGTGCCGTAGAGCCGCAGGTGTACGTTGAACTTGCCTGGCGGCAGCGCCATCGGACAGCGCAGTCGCACCACGTTGTCATCGTCCACCGTGTGGTCGACTCGACCAGCCGGTTGGTGCCAGTAGAGGATGTAGCTGCGCTGCACCTGGTCCCGAATCCGCACGTTCAAGTTGGCCTGCTCACTCAAGCGCTGCTTGTCGAGGTGCAGTTCGAAGCTCAAAGGTACGCCCCGCTTCGGCTTGATCCTGACGGGCCCCTCTTCGCCACCCTTCGTCTTTGCTGGCAAGTCGAAGTCGACCGGCAGGAACTGTGGGTGCAGCAGCTGCCCGTGGTAGGCACCGTCGTCCCGCGCCAAGAACCACCACTTGCCGTCTCGGTCCCTGGTCACGCCCAACCCCAGGTCTTCGTAGACATAGGGTCTTGGGCCACCGATGTTGGAGATCTCCAGGCGCAGACGATCGCCCTGGAGATCCGCCACCCCCTCGAGTTGTACGGGCACGCGACGTCGTAGGGGACGCTCGCCGAGAACAAGTGTCGGAGACCCGTCGTCACCAGCAAGCTGCTCGACGCCGCCCACGACCTCTCTGTCGACCCGCAGGGGTGGCCCCTCGGTCAGCTGGAAGTACAACGAGACGTTGTCCTCCTTCGTCCACCGGATCAGGGTGGCCACGGTCGGCGGGCGGGAAACGAGACTGACCACCTGCCGCCGCTGGTTCATCACGTAGGTCACGACCTTCTGTACCGGATTCTCCAGCGGCATCTGCACGAGCAGCAGCGAGCTCGACGTTGCCGGTATCCTGCTCACTCCCTCGTCAGGGTCCAATGGGTGCGTCACCCACCGAAACTGCTGCTGCATGGCGCGGATCGCGACGTTGATTGACTGCTCGGGCACACCATGCAGCACGAATCGCCCCTCCGAGTCGGTGAGCTGGGCCCCCGGTATCCTGAGGTTGCGGAGACGGTGGCTGACGGAGGGCTGGATCGAAACGAATGGCACCGGGCTGCCGTCGTCGGCGACCGTGACACCACGCAGCACCGGCGCTGTCTCCACGGTCTCGCGAACGCGCGCGACACCACCGCGTTGGATCTCGATCCGGAGCATCTTTCGGATCACTCCCTCACCGATCACTTCGGCGTTGTGACGTCCTGGCGGCAGGTGTTCGAGCCTGAGGATGCCGCTCTCGTCGGTACGTGGAATCCGGTCCAGCATCCCGCCCAGGGCATAGCACTGGTCGGGGAACCTGAGATACGCGCCCGCCAGGGGCCTGCCGTCACCGGCCTGCAGGGTCAGCTCCAGGCTGCCGTCGGCACCCGCGTGCAGGCGAACTTCGCGGCGGCCGACAATGCTGCGGGGCTGTGCGACATGAGCAAGGTTGTAGCCGGGCGCCTGGACCACCAGCACGCTGGGAACGCGGTCCACCACGTCGGGCACCTGGACTTCACCGTCGGCGCTGGCGCGGCGCACGTACCAAGCG
>QJVU01000290.1 GCA_003235605.1 Planctomycetota bacterium
GCCCTGGCTCCGGATGCCAACACCCGGGGACTGTGGCACTTCGACGAAGGCATGGGACCAACCGGGGAGGACGCTTCGGGTAACGGCAACCTGGCCCAGCTCGACCCCCAGACCGGTTGGGGAGCGGGCACTTGCAACCGTCCGGGCTACGCGCCGCCGTTGATCTTCTACGCCGGCAACTCGACGCCCGGAGGCACGATGCAGATCAAGGTCGTCGGCAAGCCGACCGACGCTGTGATGATGGGGTTCAGCCTCTCGCCCGCGCCCTTGGATCCGCCGTTGCTCCTGTCCGGACTTGGAAAGCTCTACCTCGGATCACCCTTGGTGGTCATGCCACTGGGCTCTGTTCCCTGGCACGGATTGCTCACCCTGCCGGTGCAGGTGCCGTCCACAATCCCCGTTCCGAGCCGCTTCCCCATCCAGGCCCTTGTGGGGACCCGGCTCAGTGACCACGCGGTCCTGCAGGTACAGTGAGCGGGTGAAGAACGAGCGGTAGGTAGAGCAAGCGCTGTTCCGCGCGCACGAGCAGCTGGTGCAGCCTACTGGATTGCTTGGCGCGTGCACGTGACCCGCCGCTTGAAGAAGAGGGCCACCGGCACAACGCTTGCGTCATGCCTAGAATGCACGTACCATGTGCCTTCCGACCTCGACCTGCCTCGACCCACCCACACGTTTGGCAAAGTCGGGAACCATGCTCAGCCCATCCAAGACCCTCGTCGCTTGTTGCGTTCTCACCCTCGGCATCCTCACGGCGCAGACCCAGAACATCGTCTACGCCGACGGCGACTCCTCGCCATTGACTGGATCCCGCAATGCGTTCCCCTTCGGAACTGCCAGCATCCGGTACCAGGCCATCTTCCCCCACTCGTTGTTCGGCACCAAGACTCTCAACATCGTGACGATCCGAGACATCCTGGTTGCAGGAAGCAACACCAATGAGGAGAGAGTCTACGACGACATCGAGATCAGGATGGGGATTACCAAGCAGGTGCGTCCGACCACCACTTGGACAACCAACAACCCAAACCCAACCACCGTCTATCGTGGGAAGCTGCGCGTGCGCTTCTTCGGCAGCCCGGCCTCCGTTTGGGGCGGGATCGGCCTGCCGAAGCCCTACCTGTACCTCCCGCTCAGCAACCAGGACAATCTGTGCGTCGAGGTCATCGTCTGGAAATCGGCGACGAGCACTGGCTACTTCACGCGGGCCAGCTCGAGCCTGTACCGGGCATTCCGCAACGGATGGCCCAGCAACCAGTCGCAGGCCCCCTTGACCGGTACCAGCGGCTGCCGCATGGCCTTCGTCCTCGACAACGGAAACATCGCCCTTGCCGGGCAGGGCTGCCAGAGCTCCGGCAACACCCCCCTCGTGCTCAGCACGAACCCGTCGTGGCCGCAGCCAGGCAAGTCCCTGGGCATCAATCTCACGGGCAGTGTCAAGGGGCTCCCGGCATTCCTGGTCCTCGGCACACAGCAACTCTGGCTTGACCTGACCGGCGCCGGTGCCCCCGGGTGCTTTCTCTGGAACGACGTCCTGCTTCCCATCCCCACCACCACCGACGCCAACGGTGCAGCCGGTTTCAGCGCCAACGTTCCGGCGAACATCAGCCCGGTCACGCTGCTCACCCATTGGGTCGTCTTCGACCGCCAGGCCAACGCTGCGCAGCTCACGACCTCCGATTTCGCCACGATCATCGTCGGAAAGTAGACGGGACCACGCCATCAGAAACGATGTGGCCGCGTGTGAATCCCGCCTGCGGCTCTCGAGGAATCCTCTGTTCTCCCCTCGGTCAGATCCGCAGCAGACGCCAGCAGAACGGTGTGCCGAGGAGCAGGATGACGACGGCTGGAAGCCATGCGATCAGGCTGCTGAACGACGAGTGGATGCGCCCGAAGAGATTCTCGCCCAGGAGATCGGTCACGAACACGATGCTCAGGGGAACCATGCAGAAGCTGAGGGCCTGCACCCGTCCCCGGTCACGCGCAAGCAGGCCAACGCAGAAACCGATGGGCGCCAACAGAAACGGCATGAGCGCCAGGCAGGCCCGGCGATTCACGGTGTAGTGGGCGTGTTCTGCCCCACGCCCTGACCGCACGCCGCGCGCCACCTCGGCCAACAACTCGTCGCTGCGCAAGTCCCAATCCCGCACGGCCCGCGTCCTACCTTCGGCAAGCTGCACCAGATCCACCGTGATCGTCAGATCGCTGTTGCTGCCCCCGCCGGGGACCACCTCGATACCGTGCAGGTGCAAGCTGAGCTGGTTGCTGTGCTCATGGGTGTGAATGCTGGCAGCGGAGGCGCGTACCAGGGTCCCACACTTGCCCAGCGAGCCCACTTGCAGTGTACGGGCCAGACTCTGGTCCCCGACGAAGATGAGCACGTCCTGAAACTCGCCACCCTTGCGGGTCTTCCAGACCATGGTGCCGCCGCCAAGCGAGATTCGACCCTCCTGCCTGGTCAAGTTGGCGAGCGCCTTCTTGGACAGCTCCGCCACAACCCGAAACTTCTTGTACGTGGCAGTAGGGATCAGGTAGTGGTTGCAAACGGCCGCGATCACGGAGCAAACGATCCCAAGCAACAATGCAGCAACCAGTGCAACTCGCGGGCTGATCCCGGCGCTGCGAAGCGCGGTTATCTCGCGGTCTTGGGAGGCGCGCGCAAAGACCATCACCGTCGCAACCAAGAACGACACCGTCAGCAACTGGGGAATCGCATCAGCCGCCAGTAGCATCGTGGTGATGACAGCGTCCACAAGGTCGCCGCCCTTGACTATCCGGATACCCCTGTAGAGAAAACAGATCGTGCCGATCCCGAACAGCACAAAGAACGTCAGCACGGCATTGACGGAAATCTCCCTCAGGTAGTAACGGTGGATCTTCCACATCGTCGGCCGCACAGAATAATGCCCTGCGCACCGATGGCCAGCGCCAAGCCATGCCCCGACTCTCCCCCGCACCCTACCTTCGTGGGTCATCGCTATCATCGTGGTTGCGTTGGGTTGCCTGACCACCACCAATCCAGGCGTTCATGAAGCTCCCTTCATGTCCCGACAGGCCATGACAGCCTGGCGAGTCCACTCCTCGCACCGAGCCGATCCCCAGAGATCATGGGGAAGGTGAGGCGCTTCGGACAACAGTAGTCCCATGGCCGCCGAAGCGTTCCGCGAGCGCGGGAAGCACCAGCAGGTTCAGTACAGTGGAGCTCGCAAGGCCACCCAGAACCGTGATCGCCATGGGCGCTTCGATCTCGTAGCCGGCCCTCCCGAGACCGGCGGCCAATGGCACCAAGCCCAGCGCGGTCACGATCGCGGTCATCAGGATCGGAACCAGCCGCTCGGCAGCGCCACGCAACATGGTCTCGCGGTTCCACGCCAACTCCTCGACGTCGGTCAGGTGCTCATAGTGTGCCAGCAGGAGAATCGCGTTGCGGGCACTGACGCCGAACACCGTCACGAGCCCCACCAACGTCCCCATCGACAGTCCTATTTGGGTCAAGCCAATTGTCACAATGCTGCCGACCATGCTGAACGGAAGGTTGGCGAGGACGAGCCAAGGGTACCGGCGGCAGCGGAAGCAAATGAACAGGATGAGGACGATGGCGCAGAGCGCGAGCGCTGCGATCAGGGCGATCTGCGAGCGAGCTTGCTGCTCCGCCTCGGCCTGGCCGCCAAGACGAACGAATACGCCTTGTGGAAGGACACCGAGCGCATCGATCCGCTGCCGTACATCGGAGGCGACGCTCTGCAAAGCCCGGCCGTGCACGTTGAAGGTGACCACGATCCGACGCTGGCCATCGAGGTGACGGATCTCTGAACGTCCCACCGCCGGCGCAACCTCGGCGAGCTTCGCGACCGGCACCGGCCCCATCGCGGTTCGGACGGTCAGCTGACTGATCGTCTCCGGTCGGTTCCGCATCTCCTCGGGCAGCATGACCACGACATCTACCGTACGAGCGTTCACGAAGGTCTGGCCCACGGGAAGGCCGGCAAACCCCGCCTGCAAGACATCAAGAAGATCTCGACGAGTGGAGCCATAGTCAGCTAGCGCCTGCGGCACCGGACGGACGAATACCTGCGGCGTTGCGCTCTCGCGTTCGTAGCGCAAATCGACGATCCCCGGGACTCCGTCGAGGCTTGCTGCGATCCGTGTTCCGGCTCGATCGAGG
>QJVU01000642.1 GCA_003235605.1 Planctomycetota bacterium
GACCCACGGGCCGGCGGAAGCCGAGGAGCCGGAGAAGGCGAAGTAGCCGCTGATTCGGTCCGGCGACCGTGACCGCCACTGTCGGCCCCGACTATAGGATGGCCATGACTCCCCCGACCCTGCCCCGCACCCGATTGCAGCTGCCGTCGCCGCTCCTGGCAGGCCTTTGCCTGCTGATCCCGCTGGCCTGCAGCGAAGGCGTCCAGCAGGCGAAACCCGTGGAGGCCGCGGAGAACCCGAACCCCTACGGGATCGAGGAGTGGTACCCGGATTTTCCCTATCCGTTGGCCATGCCCGCAGTGCGGAAGCCGGGCGCCTGGTACGACAAGAGCCGGCGCGCGGCTCTGCGGCAGGTGGCAGCCAACCTGGAGGGCGCGTGCAGCGCGGAAGCCTGGCGGATGGCGCGGGAGTTCTTCGATCTCTGTCAGGACGAGGCCCAGAGCCTGCTCATCGAGACCATGGACCGCGGTCTCACCCAGCCCCAGCGGCACAGCACGCTCGCCCTCAACACCGTCAAGGCCATGGGGCGGGTAAAGAACCCCGCCTATGCCGATGCCTTGCTGCGCGCCCTCGAATACCCGGACCTCACGATCCGGGAAGCGGCGGTGACCGCCATGATCAAGGCCGGCAACGCCGACGTGGTGCGGAGGGTCGGTGGCTACTTCCATCAACTGTCCCTCAAGGAGCGCCTCAGCTGGATGAAGGCCTGTGTGGCACACCTGCCCGACGAGGAGTTGGTACCGATCCTGACGGACTTCTTGACCAAGATCGAGCACTCCCACATGCGCCTACCCACGATCCAGGAGTGCATGAAGCTGCCGGCAGCCCGCGGCGCCAAGCTGCTCTCACGGGCGTATGACGACCTGACGAAGGACCTGCAGGTCATGGTGGCGCCGGTGTTCCATGCAGTCGGCGACCCGCGCGGTCTGGGCACGCTGCGTCAGGCGATCCGCGGCAAGGACCGGGCCCTTCAAGTGCTGGCCGTGCAGGGTGTCCGCAGGGGCAAGGTCGCCCCACTGGTGGACGACATCCTGGAGCTCACCAATCAAGAACTGATCGTCGACGATGCCGACGTGGCGCTGCTTGTCGCAATCATCCAAACCCTGCAGAAGGTGCCAGGCGACAGGATCCGTGACGTGATGCTGATGTTCACGACAGCGGTCGCCGCGCCAGTACGGCAGGCGGCCTATCAGGCCCTGTTCCAGCGTGGGGAAACCCGGGCCCTCGATGAGCTCCTGGAGGTGGCCCGAACCAGCACCGGGATGCAGCGCAACAATGCCATCGCGGACCTGGTCGCCTGTGGCTACGACAAGGTCTTGCCCCTGGTGATGGAGTCCTACAGGAAGGCTAGCGGCACTGATCGGATGTGGTACATCCGTGGGCTGGCGACGTCCGGGAACAAGGCAGCCTTCGCGCACCTGAAGGAGATCTTCATGGAGCCCGAGCGCAGGTTCAGCGCCAGGGATCCGCACACCAACGTCACGTTCATGGGCGTCCAGTTCTCGAACATGAGCGAGAGCATCTACGAGATCCTGGGGTTGCTGGAGTCGTTGCCGCGGGCGGAGTACCGTCGCCGCGCGGCGTTGGTGCATGCGCTGTCAAACGTCGCGGGACTCCATGACGACGAGCGTTGGGCCCGGGATGTCTACGCGGCCCTGCGTCGCATCGTGCACAATCGCAAGGACATTCCACAGCTGCGGATCCTGGCCCTGCAGTATCTGCTCAAGGACCTACGGCTGGAGGACGCGATGGAACTGAAGCGGGGGCTCAGCGCCGAGCGCCCGCAGATGCGCAGCTACTTCAGCGATTATCTGTTCGAGTACTTCTGACCACCTACTTCTCACCATTGCGATCGCTGCCCGGCAGCAGCCAACGGGCGTGGTCGAAGCCTCGGTACCACTGCAGCGTGCCAGCACGGTTTTGCCCGTCGAACTGCTTCCGCGCCTGACCCGGCAGCGGGTGATTGTCGAGGCCGTGGTATGTATGCTCGAGGTTCCTGCAAAAAGCCGGTGGCGTATCCGAGGGGTGGAAGAAGACCGCGATGCCGGGACCGACGAGCGTTGCCGGCCAGGCGTAGACCTCGAAGGGAAGGAGCTTGGCCGCGTCCGCAAACCGCCAAGGCCACCGCCACGCGCCCTCAGGCAAGGGATGTTGTTGTGGCAGGGCCGTTGTAGGCGAGCCGGCATCACGTTGGTTGCCGTCCCCACGCTCTGGTGGCGTTCGGGTGAGCATGTAGTAGTAGTGCTTGCTCCGGAACAACAACGCCTTGCCCGAGAGCTCGGCAGGCGCGGCTTGGGGTTCCAGCCGATCACCCTCGAGCCTCCTCAGGATGCTCTCCTGGGCGCCAGGGGCGTGGAAGTCCAGGTCGGGGGTGTCCATGGCCAACTCGCAGAGGCGGCGCGCACAGATTTGCGCCCTCTGCTCCACCCGAAACATCCGAGCTGCGGTGGCGTGTGGCAGCCAGAAGGTCGCGCCAAGCGCCAGGACGCCGGCGATCACCAGAGCATTCCCGAGGTTGTAGGCTCTCGGCATCTGCAGACGGGCCATGAAGGGTATCGTGTACCGACATGGGGCAGCGTCAAGGTCTGAGCGTCCCCGCAGGTGTGATGGCCTGCCTGGAGCAGCTTCGCAACGGTGGCGGACGGGCCTGGCTCGTGGGGGGTGCGGTGCGGGACGGGCTATTGCGCCTGCCGACCCGGGACTACGATGTTGCCACTTCGCTGCAGCCGTCGCAGGTATTGCAGCTCCTGCCCGCAGCCAAGGTGGTGGACGGGGATCTGGGGGTCGCCTCGATCGCGCTCGAGGACTGTGCCCTGACGATTGCGACGCTGCGCGAGGAGGCCGCCTACAGCGACCAGCGCCATCCGGATTCGGTGACCTTCGTCGACGACCCTGCGCGGGATGCCAAGCGACGTGACTTCACGGTCAACGCCATCTACATGGACCCGTGGTCCCAGGTGTTGCTGGACCCTTGTGGTGGCATGGAAGACCTGCGGGCGCGACGGCTCCGCACCGTGGGTGAGCCTGCTGAGCGGCTGCGTGAAGATCCCTTGCGCATGCTCAGAGCAGTGCGGTTCGCGGCGAGCGCGGGTCTCGAGGTGGAGGCCGGGACCGCCCGTGCCCTCGCTGACTGTGCGCGGCACCTGCGAGTCCTGTCCGCAGAGCGGGTGTTCGACGAACTCACGCGGGCCTGGACCGGGCCGCGCCGAGGCCGCGCCCTGTGGTTGCTGGTGGAACTGGGGCTGGCCGACGAGGTCCTGCCGGAGCTGGTCGCCATCCAGGGCGTGCCGCAGCCACCGCAGTTCCACCCGGAGGGCGACGTGCTCGTGCACACTTGCCGGGTGTTGGACGCGGTGCGGGAGGGAGACCCGGTTCAGTCGTGGACCGCGGTCCTGCATGACGTCGGCAAGGCTCTGACCTTCGAGCGGGGTGCCGACCGCATCCGCTTCCACGGCCACGAGGCGGTATCGGCGCGGATCGCAGCCGGGATCCTGCACCGGCTGCGGGCGTCCCGGGAGCTCCGTGAGGTGGTGGAGGAGGTGAGCCGGCACCACATCCGTTTCGCCGCCATCCCACAAATGAAAGCGCCGAAGCGCGAGCGTTGGCTACGTTCCCCGCGGTTCCTCGCACACCTGGATTTCCACCGTGCTGATTGCCTTGGCAGCCACGGCGACCTCCAGGTCCATGCCATGGTGGAGACGATGCTGCGAGAGCTTCCACCAGAGCCACGGCCCCCCCTGTGCACGGGCAAGGACGTCCTGGCGCGGGGGGTCCCCGAAGGTCCCATGGTAGGGGAGTTGTTGCGCGAGCTGCATGCGCAGCTGGATCAGCTGGACGTGACTGATCGCGACGCAGCCCTGGAACACCTGGACGAGCTGGTGAGCAGGCGTTTCAAGCTGTCGTCCTGAGACGTCGATACACCTCGAGGAACAGGGAAGACAGGCACCGCCTGGGGGAGCCCGCATGCAGCAAAAGGACATGGATTCCGAATTCGAGGCGTACCGCGAAGAGCGGAACTACCGCCGACGACAGCGTACGAAGACGGTGCGTCCTCATGGTCAGCCCAACAAGCTTTGGGAATAGCTGAATGCGCACGAGGAGGACGAGATCCAAGACCGCCTCCTCACCCGGGAGGTCCACGACTTCTTCGCCGACGCC
>QJVU01000107.1 GCA_003235605.1 Planctomycetota bacterium
CTTCAAGGGTTACTACAATTACGCCTACAGCAGCACTGCGACGACGAGGAACGGCGGCACCAGCACGGTACCGTTGTTCCGCTTCCAGTAGGGGCGTGAGCCCTCACCGACGCGAATCCCCACGGCGACGCGTCCCAGCGCGGCCCGGCGTGGTGACCACTGCGCCGGGCCGCGGCCAACCCCGGGGCGTGCCGCTGGGCTCAGCGGAGCGGCACCTGCCAGCAGGGCCGCTGGCTCAACGGAGCAGCATGATCTGGCCGCGGCTGGTCGTGTAGGGCCCGTATTGGGCGCTGCCCGTGAACGTGGTCCAGTTGTAGACGTAGTTGCTGGTGCCGGCGCTGCCGAACAAGGCGGACTCCATGTTGGTCACCACGTAGTTCGCGGGGTTTGCGCCCTGTTCCGGGTGGGCGGCCTGGATGAAGGCGGCAAACGCCGATGCAGGCAAGGGGAGGGACGCGCCTAGCGTCGCGTTGCCCGAGGAGTTTGCCGCGACGGTGATGGCCGCCAGCGGCTCGAGCTGAACCAGGCACTTG
Organism: Planctomycetota bacterium; assembly: GCA_003235605.1. The sequence continues at coordinate 534 of QJVU01000107.1, forward strand.
GTCATGCCAGCAGCCGTCAGGTCGATGGGCAGCGCTCCGCCCCCGCTGGGACGCTGGTTCTCCAGGCCGACGTAGAAGGTGACCGGCGCCGAGGCCGGCGCGCCGGTGACGCTCAGGGTGTACTGGCCGTTGGCGTAGCTGGAGCTGAGGATGCTCTTGCCGCAGGAGGTGCCCACCGAGTGGATGCGGGGGGTGCTGCCCATGGAGTATCCCTCGACATTCCAGCCCGTGCTCGATGGGGTGGTACTGGTTTGTATGTCGGTCTGCACGATCAAGTTGGTGCCGAGGAAGAGCATCGTCTGGTCGCCGGGGATCCAGACCGCTGGTTTGACCGGGTCCTGGTTGTTTGCGACCGCCGGGACACTCAGGTTCTTGAGCTTGTAGAACGTCGTCGCGCTCTGGGTCAGGTTGGCACTGAAGGTGGTCGACAGGCCGCCCCACGCAATCTTCGTGTTGTCGAGGACGATCTCGATCTTGACGGTGGTTGCAGAATAGGTGGCGTTGGGACCGGTGCGGAAGCCCATCTGGGATATCGGGAAGACCTTGGGCAGGCTGTCTCCGCGGTACCAGGTCTGGCCGAAGTACTTGGTGCGGCCGAAGGGCGTGAGGATGTTGCTGTTGGAGAACACCCGAGCGAAGTTCCGCGGGACCGTGATCGGTGGCTGCTGGGCGCTGGTCATTTCGGCGGTCAGGGTGATCCCCAGGACGAGACCGGTGAGATACATGGCGGTGGGCTTCATACAGTTCTCCGAGGTGGGACGGGCCCGAGGTTGAGGGCTGCGGGCTGCGGGCGTGACGTACCCGGGATCATAGGCGAAAGCCGGCGCTGGTTGGGTGCGCTTTTGACGCCGTGCTTGCCACCGCCGGCATGAATGCAGCTTCAGGGACGGCCTTGCTGCCCCGTCCGGCGTCCAGGTCTTTCAGCTACTGCCGCGTCCCGGGCTTTCCTTTGTCGTGCCGGGCCTCGATCGTGGCCAGGCCGATCTCCAAGGCCAACCGAGCCGCGCTGGCACGGTTCGGACGCACGGTGGCGGGCGTGGTCCGGTCCTTCGACAAGCGGGGCACCAAGGCGTCCAGGCGGTGGAGAAGGTCCGGGGTCACACGGATCGTCAGCTTCGGGTAGTGCTCGTCTCCCATGTCGGAGCTTGTTGTCGGCAAAGGGAAGGTCGAGACCTTCAAGCAACGAAGAGTCGCCCATCCCGCCGTCCCTTCCGCCGCCTGTCCCCCCGCGATCCCGACCCGTCCCGTCACGCTCGCAGCCGCGCACCGCCTTCTGGGCGTCCCGTCCCGGCTCGGGGTTTCCAGTTTGCGACGGCACCGCGCATTCGTCCACACCCGTCGGTTTTCAGAACACTCCTGAGCGTCCGGCAGCCGATGTACCAGGCGACGCGTCCTACGCGCCCTGAGGACCAGGAGCAAACACCATGACTTCGCCGCAACCGCGCCCGGGCATCCGGAAGGTACTGACCGTCGCTCTACTGGCCGCCGTCGCCGGCCTGTTTTCTCATTGCCAGCAGGAGGAGCCCTCGACCGACTGGGAGCGGACCTTCACCCCAGCGGCGGCGGGCCTCTACCAGGTGGTGCTACCCTTTCATCCTGGCCAGTGGGAGGCCAATCCGCTGGATGTCCCCGAGGCGGTGCCGTACTCCTGGCATCCCGACGGTACCGTGCGTCGCGTGGTTTTCTACCGTGAGGTCACCCAGGAGGAGGTGAACACGACGGTGGTCGTCGAGCCCTCGATGATGCAGACCGAGCCGGCCCGCGAGCTGCCAACACCACCGTCGATCACGGTCAACCAGGGGCAATCACAGTGGATCTTCAGCACGGACTACAGCAGCAACCGGAATGCATGGGAGGTCTGGAACGTCGGGCCGCTGGCCACCCGCAGGATGCGGACCCGTCTGACGAACGAGTACAACAACCGTTGTGACTTCGGGATCTCGGTCTTCGAGACACTCTGGAAAGGCAAGCGGGTGCGCCTCGAGATCAGGCTGACCGGCTGTCAACCAAGCGACCCGATAGCACGCAACTGGCCGCTGGCGGGCGGGGTGTTCCTGGACAACTCCGAGATCATGGTGCCCTTCAACCGCGCCAAGATCGGAGACGAGATGTGCGCGTGGCATCGGTTCGACACGGTTCGATACGCGGTATGCAACGAGTGGGGGGGCCACGCCTGCGGCAGTAACGGCGTAGACTACACGAGGGTCACCGGCGGCAACGCCGGCGAGGTGCTCAAGGCCGCGGACCGGCACAAGCAGCAGCCCTGGTGGGACGCCGACTGGGGTCATCCGTTCTCCGGTCCCAGCACCGGGATGCACGGCGAGTTCGGGGTGTGTCGCCTGGACATCGCGGACGCCGTGCAGAACCGACGCGAAGAGGTCTGGCCGGCGCTCCACGGACTGTGTACCGAGTGGCTCAGCTCCCCGTATCACCTGATCGATGCGGATGGCCACATCCTCAAGCATCCGCTCAACTACCCCCAGAGCTGGAGCACGGTGCTCGGGCAGCCCGACCGGGACAGGCACCCCTATCCGATCTACGGCAAGGCCCGCAACGCCGAGTCGGCCGACACCAGGGGGCGCGTACCCGAGGACAACGCGCACATCCGCAGCCACGCTCTTTCCTGCATCCTGGAGTTCGCGCCAACCGGCCTCTACCTCGAGGAGGTCACCGGCTTCCGGGCACAGGCCATCTTGAACCTCTTCGCCGGCGAGGAACGGGCCTACGCCAGGACCAACGCCACGGCCCTGGAGATCGTGCCCTATGTCCGCGACGGGCTTCGGCAGCAGCTGCTGGACTTCATCTCCCAGCGCATGCGGTTCCAGCTCGATCAGCACAAGAACGCCGGCTACCGATCGCCCCGTGCGGATGGCCCCAGAGACAGCTGGGTCCCGGGAAAGAAGGTGTTCCTGCCCTGGCAGACCGGGATGATGTTCGGCTCGTTCTGGACAGCGCACCTTTCCGGTTACGAGAACCTGCGCCTGACCAGGGACGAGATCAACACCGTCAGGAGCACGATGCTCTGGATCGTCGACAACACCTGGCGCCAAAACTCCGATGGCTCGTGGCAGCACGCATACGCCTCCGCCGTCGACCTTTCCGAGCACAACTGGGGAGGTGGCGGCATTGGCGACCAGGGGTTGGCGGGTCTCGAGGCGATCGCCGACACCCCCAGGGCTGCCCAGATCCTGGCGTGGGCGCGGGCACAGCCAGGGCATCATCGCTGGTTTCCACAACGCCCGTGATTCGTTTCCAGTTCTCAAGAGGACTTCCCATGCGCGGCAACCTGGCTACCAAGAGGCTCGGCCCCGGAATCCCCCGGATAGCGGTGGCGGTGGCCGCCGCCCTGGGCCTTGGAGGCAGTCTCCCGTGTGCACCGCTGCCCCAGGCCGCGCTGCCTCAGGCACCGTTGCCCCAGACACCGCTACCCCAGACACCGCTACCCCAGACACCGCTACCCCAGGCGCCGATCCGCCAGGAGCCTGCGATCCGATTCGAGATCGAGGCACGGCCGATGATGATCACGCCGAAGTTCCGTGTCCGCGACGGCGAGGTCAACCTCAAGGGGACCAGCATCTTCAGCCGGGAGCTGGACCTGGAGG
>QJVU01000667.1 GCA_003235605.1 Planctomycetota bacterium
CGGGCACATCGGAAGTGGTGGCGAGCTTGGCGACCCTTGCCCTTCCGGGCCAGGGCAGTGGCCAAGCCGAGAGTGGATTCCAGATCCCAGGGATCTGCGCCCACCAAGGCTCGGTAGTCGGTCACCGCGGCGTCCAGTTCATTTCGGAGATAGTGCAGGAAGGCCCTGCGAAACCGCTCCGCGCGTTGCTGCCGGCCCTGCACGCTCCGACGGCGGATCCGGCCAATGGCATAGAGGGCCGCCTCAAGCAGCGAATACGCCTGTAACAAGGTCAACGAGACCAGGAACAGCGTGTCGCGCTGTCCGAAGACGAACGCTCTCACCATGGCCACGTCGGCCAGGGACCACCCGAGGATCATCAACATCACACCGCGGGTCTTGCGGCCCGTGCGGAGGTAGCAGTAGGCCACCAGCTGGCCCACGACGAAGATTGCGAGGTTGATGAGGAAGGAGTCTCCGAACATCAGCGGGCATGATAGATTGCCGCGCTTGCCCATGGAATGGCGCAATGCACGACTCTACCTGCTGTTCACACCCGCATTGTGCGCCGGCGATCCCTGGCGCACGTTGGCTGCGGCGCTGGACGGTGGCGTGCAGCTGGTGCAGTGGCGGGTCAAGGAACCGGATTCGGCGGGCCTTGGCCGCTGCGTCCGGGTGTGCTCGGATCGAGACTCGCCTGTGCCGGTGATCGTGAACGACCATGTTCAGATGGCCGTGGATCAGGGTGCTTGCGGCGCCCACGTGGGCCAGCAGGACATGGCGCCAGCGGCGGCCCGAAGGATCCTGGGCAGCGACCGCTGCCTCGGCGTGAGCACCCACGACATCACGGAGGTGCAGGCGGCGCTGGACGCTGGCAGCGACTACCTGGGCTTCGGTCCCTGCTTTCCCACCACCACCAAGGGCTACCGCCGGGGCCTGCCCGCCGGAGCCCTGGCGCAGGCGGTTGCCCGCAGCCCGGTTCCGGTGTTCGCCATCGGCGGCATTGGCCCCCACAACGTCCCGCACGTGCTGGCCCAGGGCTGCCGCAGGATCGCGGTGTCGAGCGCCATCCTCGCGGTGGCAAATCCACGTGGGGCAGCCGAGGCCCTGCTCAGCGCCGTGCTCGGGGTGGGCCCCAGTCACAGCAACAACATCGCATCACCGTAGGAGTAGAACCGGTAGCTCCGCTCGATCGCGAGACGGTAGAGCTCCAGGATCTTCTCACGGCCGATGAAGGCCGCCACCAACATCAGCAGCGTTGACTCGGGCAGATGGAAGTTGGTGAGCAAGGCGTCGACCACCCGAAAACCCCTTCCCCCCGGAAAGAGGAACAAGTCGGTGGTTCCAGCGCCGGGACTGACGAGGCCACTGGCAGCGGCACGGGTCTCGAGGGTGCGGGTGGCTGTGGTTCCCACGGCCACGATTCGGCCGCCGGCCGCCCTCGTGGCGTTGACCTGACGGGCAACCTCGTCCGGCACCCGGTAGTGCTCCACGTGCATCTGGTGCTGTTCCACCTCCTTCACACGGACCGGCAGGAATGTCCCCGGCCCCACATGAAGAGTAACCTTGGCCACGCTGACGCCACGGGCCTCGAGCGCATCGAACACCGCTGGAGTGAAGTGCAAGCCTGCGGTCGGCGCCGCCACCGCGCCGGGTTCCTCGGCGAACGTGGTCTGATAGCGCAAGCGGTCGGCCAGGCGCAGCACGTTCGGGAGGTCGTCCGGCCGGTGAATGTAGGGTGGCAGCGGCGCGCGACCGACCTCCTCCAAGGTCTCCATCAGGGCAGACCTACCCGGTCCCGGCGCCAGGCGAAACAGGAGCCCGCCACAGGCGGGGTCGTCCCCCAGGACCTCCATCTCCAAGGCGCCGTCCTCCAACGACAAGCGCGCACCGGTCCGGATCTTCCTGGCCGGGTTTGCGTAGCCACGGGCCAGGTTGCCCTCCAAGGCAAGAACCAGCACCTCCACCCGCCCGCCACTCGCTCTCCGGCCCACGAGCCGCCATGGGTGAACCTTGGTATTGTTGAGAACCAACAGATCTCCCGCAGACAGGAACTCCGGTAGCTCGGAAAAGACCGTATGCTCGATTGCACCCCCCTGTCGGTCGTAGACCATGAGCCGCGCTGCATCCCGGGGCTCTGCCGGGGTCTGCGCGATCAGGTCCGCCGGCAGTTCGTAGGCAAACTCCGAGACCCGCATCCTGGAAGCGTAAGGTGCCGCTCGCGCATTCCGTCGTAGCAGAACAAGACGCCGCCGCCAAAAACACTGATCCGTGATGCCCTCTGCCGAACTCACCCTCGCCCTGGTCCACCTGGCGTTGCTCACGCCCCTCGCTGTGCTGGGACTACACAAGGCATGGATGATCGTGCTCTACCTGCGTGCTCGCCGGAGGCAGGCCACGGACAAGATCCCCGCCGGACCTCGCACTGGGCTGCCCAAGGTGACGGTTCAGCTGCCCGTCTTCAACGAGCGGTACGTGGTGGAGCGGCTCCTTCGGGCCACCGCGGAGATGGACTACCCCCGTCACCTCCTCGAGATCCAGGTCCTCGACGACTCGACCGACGACACCACCGAGGTCATCTCCCGTTGCGTAGCCAGCTTGCCACCCGACCTCCGAGTCCGCTGCCTGCGCCGCGCCGACCGCCAAGGTTACAAGGCTGGGGCGCTGGAGGCAGGCCTGCGACAGGCGGAGGGTGAACTGCTGGCGGTCTTCGACGCTGACTTCCTGCCGCCGAGAGAATTCCTGCTACGAACCGTTCCTCTGTTCGAGGACCCGGCCGTGGGCATGGTGCAATCCCGCTGGGACCACATCAACCCGAGCTACAGCTTCCTGACCGGGATGCAAGCGCTGCTCCTGGACGGCCATTTCGTCATCGAGCACGTAGCCCGTTCCCGGAACGGCTGCTTCTTCAACTTCAACGGCACTGCAGGAGTGTTCCGGAGAGAGTGCATCGTCGACGCCGGCGGATGGCAACACGACACTCTTACCGAGGACATGGACCTTTCCTACCGGGCGCAACTCAAGGGCTGGCAGTTCGCGTATCTCCCGGAGCTGGCCTGCCCTGCAGAGCTCCCCGTGGACATGAACGCGTTCCTTACCCAGCAGCACCGCTGGGCAAAGGGCTCCGTGCAGACCGGACGCAAGCTGATGGGCCGGATCTGGCGATCGTCGATGCGCCTCCATGCCAAGATCGAGGCGATGTTCCACCTGTTCGGCAACGTGGCGTTCCCACTGCTGCTGGCAGTGATCCTGGTGGCCATGCCGCTTCAGGTGACCCGGCAGCTGGGCGGTGGCGAGGTCCCCTACTTGTTCTCCATGATCGAAGGCCTGCCGTTGCTGATGGCAACAGCGTCGGTGCTGCTCTACTACGGTTTGTCGCAGCTGGTGCTGGGCCGGTTCAAGGTGCGGACTCTCCTGCAGTTGCCGATGGTGCTGGCGCTGGGGGCGGGCGTCTGCGTGAACAACACCGCTGCGCTGATCCAGGCAATGAGCCGGAATCCCGGCGAGTTTCGCCGCACGCCCAAGCACAACGTGCGGGCCCATCAGCGCAGTGTGGGACTGATCCACTACCACTCACCCCGTGGCCTGCTGCCGCTCCTGGAAGTGGCGCTCGGTCTCTGGGCGGGAACCACCTGCCTGCTCTCCCTGTTCCTCGGTGAACTTGCGCCTGCGATGTTTCACGGGGTCTTCGCGACCGGTCTGTTCTGGGTCGGCCTGCGTTCGTTCCGTGCCAACCTCAGGCGCAACACCCAGCCCCTCTGCATGGTTCGCAGCAGTTCTCCCTAGTCGCAACAGAAGGTCCACGTGATCCGCAACGACACACTTGTGATCATCCCGGCCCGCAACGAGGCCGGACGCATAGGTGATGTGTTGCTAGGCCTTGCCAAACAGGGTTTACAGGCGGATGTCCTGGTGGTCGACGACGGCAGCGAGGACAGCACTGCAGCCGAGGCCGAACGGTTCGGTGCCCGGGTGATACGTCACCCCTTCAACCTCGGCTACGGCGCTGCGCTGCAGACAGGCTACATCTACGCCCACAAGCGAAACTACGAGAGGGTCGTGCAGATGGATGGTGACGGCCAACATGACCCGGAGTCCGTGCGGACGTTGCTCGATGGTCTCTCCGACGACGTCGATCTCGTGGTGGGCTCC
>QJVU01000155.1 GCA_003235605.1 Planctomycetota bacterium
GCTCACCGAAGCTGGCGCCGAGGTTGAGCTCAAGTAGTCCGTTTTCGGTCACCCGAACAGGCACCCGGACCCCGCAAAAAAAACTTGCAGGGGGGGCGCCTGTTGGGTCTACTACATTTTTGGTCGAGAGTGGTTCGGTTTTTGCGTCAGGGATAACGTCTAGCCTGGCCCTCCTGCACACCGGCGTTCCGTTCTCGCGTTTCCCGCCCGCCAGGCCCGTCCAGCAAGCATGCAGACCGTAACGTACGGTAGCTACCGCAGCATTGCGGAGATCCCCAACCTCGTCGATATGCAGACCAAGTCCTACGAGGACTTTCTGCAGCCCGACACGGTACCCAACAAGCGGAAGGACCAGGGGCTGGAAGCGCTCCTGCGCGAGATCTTCCCCATCTACAGCTACGACAAGACGCTCTGTCTCGAGTACGTGACGTACGAGCTGGGGCGACCGCGGTACACGCCGGAGGAGTGTCGGAAGTTGCGGATGACGTACGGCTACCCGTTCAAGATCCGGGTTCGCCTGGTGAAGCCGGAGCCGGTGGAGGAGGAGATCTACCTCGGCGAGGTCCCGGTGATGATCGGTGGCGGGGAGTTCATCATCAACGGATCGGAGCGGGTAACGGTGTGCCAGTTGCACCGTTCCCCGGGCGTGGACTTCTCGGTGGAAGTGCACACTGGAGAGAAGAAGCTGCACTCGTGCTGGATCATTCCCGAACGAGGAAGCTGGATCGAGCTCAACGTGACCAAGAAGGACGCGTTGGCGGTGCGCATCGACCAGTCTGGGAAGTTCTCCGCAACCACCTTGATGCGCGCGATGGATGCGAAGTACTCCACGGACGCGGCGATCATCAGGGAGTTCTACGACGTCAAGAAGCTGACGCGAAAGAAGAGCGACCCGGAGGCCAGGTTTGCCAACGCCATCACTGGCGCCTACGCAGTCGGCGACATCGTGGACGAAGGCAGCGACGAGCCGTTCGTGCGGAGTGGCGAGGAGATCACCGAGGAAGCTGCAGCAGCCATTGCGGCTGCCGACGTCAAGACCATCGAGGTGCTCGTCGACCCGGACGACTTCCTGATCCTCAACACGCTGAAAGAGGACGTCACCAGCAGCCACGAAGAGGCGCTCCTCAAGATCTATGGCCGCTTGCGGCCAGGCAACCCGCCGCAGCTCGAGAAGGCCCGCGACCTGTTCCAGGAGAAGTTCTTTGACGCCACGCGCTATCGCCTTGGGAAGGTGGGCCGTTTCCGGCTGAACAGGAAGTTCGGCCAGAATGTCCCGGAGAGCGAGATGACGCTCCAGCCGGTCGACTTCGTCAAGGCCGCCAGCTACATCCTCGAACTGCGGCGCGGTGCCGGTGAGGTGGATGACATCGATCACCTTGGCAACCGCCGGGTGCGCACCATCCTGGAGCTTGCGAGCGACGAGTTCAGGAAAGGCTTCCTGAAGCTACGTCGGACCGCCCAGGAGCGCATGAACCTCGAGAACGTGGAGACGGTTACGCCCCGGAACCTGATCAACAGCAAGACCTTCTCCTCCGCCATTGACTACTTCTTCGGCCGGGGCGAGCTCTCCCAGGTCGTGGATCAGACCAATCCGTTGAGCCAGCTCACACACGAGCGACGACTGTCGGCCCTCGGCCCGGGCGGCCTCAACCGCAAGCGTGCCGGCTTCGAAGTTCGTGACGTTCACATCTCGCACTACGGTCGCCTGTGCCCCATCGAAACGCCGGAAGGGACCAACATCGGGCTCATCAGCAGCCTTGCGATCTACGCCTCCCTCGACGAGTACGGGTTCCTGACCTGTCCCTACCGCGTGGTGAAGAACGGCAAGTTGACCGATGAGATCGTGAACCTCAGGGCGGATGAGGAGCATACGGCGGTGCTCGCACCCGCCGACACGTTGGTTGACAACGGGGGCAAGATCATCGCGGATGAAGACCGCAAGATCATCGCCAGGATCAAGGGCGATCCGATGCGCGTCGATCCGAAGGCGGTCGACTACATGGATGTGAGCCCCAAGCAGATCGTGGGCGTATCGGCTGCCCTGATCCCGTTTCTGGAGCACGACGATGCCAACCGTGCACTGATGGGATCAAACATGCAACGGCAGGCAGTGCCGCTCCTCACCTGCGAACCTCCGCTGGTAGGCACCGGGATGGAGGAGATCGTCGCCAGCAACTCGAGCATGGTGGTTCGGGCCCACAAGGCTGGCACGATCACCTTCGTGGATGCCGGGAAGATCGTCATCAACAATCAGGACACTTACAGGCTCCGCAAGTTCGAGGGCCTGAACGAGCGGACCTGTCTCAACCAACTGCCGATCGTCGAGGTCGGCGAGAAGGTCAAGGCTGGGCAGATGGTCGCGGACGGCGCGGCGACAAAGAACGGTGTGCTGTCGCTGGGCAAGAACCTCACGGTCGCGTTCATGCCCTGGGATGGCTACAACTACGAAGATGCCATCTTGCTCTCCGAAGACCTGGTCAAGCACGATGTCTACACGTCGATCCACATCGATGAGTTCGACATAGAGATCCGCGAGACCAAGCTGGGCAGCGAGGAGTTCACGCGGGATATCCCGAATGTCTCGGAGCGCGCCCTGCGCCACCTGGACGAGAGCGGGATCGTGCTGGTCGGCACTCGTGTGAAGGCCGGGGATATCCTGGTGGGCAAGGTTGCGCCCAAGAGCAAGAGTGAGCTGACGCCAGAAGAGAAGCTGTTGCACGCGATCTTTGGACGAGCAGGCGAGGACGTGAAGAACGCTTCGTTGGAGGTTCCGACGGGGATCGAGGGCATCGTCATCGCTGCCGAGAAGTTCTCTCGCAAGGTGAACCTGACCGAGAACGAGCGTGCCCGCAACCTGGAGCAGATCAAGCAGGCCGAGTTCGATTTCCTGAAGGAGTATCGCCAGGCGACGCGGAACCTGTTGGAGCAAGCCGGAGCGATCCTTGGTTCGGCGATCACCGGTCCCGACGGCAAGACCAGCCTGCAGGTCACCGAAGAGATGCTGATCCTGGATCTGCGAGCCGTACGCGATCAGGTGCGCGCCGCCGCAGAGGCCGCCAAGTCCAAAACGGTCCGCAACGACCTCACAGCGTTGGTGCAGGACTTCACCGACAAGATCGAGCAGGTTGAGACCGAGAAGAACAAGCTGGTCAACCGCCTCTCCCGAGGTGATGAGCTTCCAACCGGGGTGCTGGAGATGGTGAAGGTCTATGTCGCCACCAAGCGCCGGATTTCGGTTGGAGACAAGATGGCGGGTCGCCACGGCAACAAGGGTGTGATCAGCAAGATCCTCCCGGTGGAAGACATGCCTTTCCTGGCAGACGGCACTGCGGTCGACATCGTGCTCAACCCCCTGGGCGTCCCGAGCCGCATGAACGTCGGTCAGATCCTGGAGACCCACCTTGGCTGGGCCGCCCGCAAGCTGGGCTTCCGGGCTGTCACGCCGGTGTTCGACGGCGCCAAGGAGGCCGACATCGAGGATGCCCTGCGGAAGGCTGGGTTCGACACCGACGGCAAGACCGTGCTCTACGACGGCCGCACCGGCGAGCCTTTCCACCAGCGGGTCACGGTGGGGTCCATCTACATGATGAAGCTGCACCACCTCGTGGACGACAAGGTGCACGCGCGCGCAACCGGTCCCTACTCTCTCATCACCCAGCAGCCGTTGGGCGGCAAGGCCCGTTTCGGTGGTCAACGGTTTGGCGAGATGGAGGTGTGGGCCCTGGAAGCCTACGGAGCAGCCAGCATCCTGCAGGAGTTGCTGACTGTGAAGTCGGACGACGTCGATGGCCGGACCAAGATCTATGAGGCCATGGTAAAGAACGAGAACATCCTCGAACCGGGCACGCCGGTTTCTTTCGGTGTGCTCTGCAACGAGATCAAGGGGCTTGGGCTGAACATCGAGCTGCACAAGCGTGGCTCGGCGGAAGTGGTGATGGGCTAGCCCCACGGAAGGCACGGAGCTGAGGAAGCAAACGATGGTGGAAACCATCTACGACAAGATCAACGATTACGCGTCGGTCACGATCCGCCTGGCGTCCCCGGAGGACATCCGCTCCTGGTCGTTCGGCGAGGTCAAGAAGCCGGAGACCATCAACTACCGGACGTATC
>QJVU01000730.1 GCA_003235605.1 Planctomycetota bacterium
GAAGCCGGCGGAGCCCACGGCGGCGGAGCTTGCGCGCCGCCGGACACCGGGGGCGGAGGCGGTGACGCGGGCCCGGGACGCGGTGGTGCACGTGTTCGTCTGGGTGGAGAAGGACAAAACCTCCTTCAAGATCGAGCGTCCCAGCTCGGGGGTGATCGTGGACCCGTCAGGTCTGGTGGTCACCAACGGAGACCTGGTGCAAGAGGCCCTGAACGGGGACGGCAGCGTCGCAGAGCACCATACCGTCAAAGTTCGACTCCGGGACGGCAGGGAACAGGGTGCCGAGATCCTCGCCATGCACAAGCCTTCGGGCCTGGCACTCCTGAAGGTGGATGCTGGCAAGGACAGGCTCCCCTGGGTGGAGCTGGCAGACTCGGCGCGCACGGCGCCAGGCGAACCCGCCACCGTCCTGAGCGATCCCGAGGGCAAGCACAACGTCGTCTTCGGCGGCGTTGCCGTGAAGGCATGCGGCGGCACCACGGTAGGGGGACAGGAGCTCCAGGCGGGTGACATCCTTCTCACCGATGCCGCGATCCAGCGGGAGAACCATGGTGGCGCGCTCCTGGATGCCAACGGACGCCTGTTGGGGATCTGCAACGCGTCCCATGTGGGCCGCGAACTGCAGGAGCCCACCCTCGAGGACCTGCGCAAGTCCAGCTTCGGCTTCGTGATGCCGGCGGAGACGATCCGCAAGGCGTTCCGCGGCAATTTCCAGAAGGCTGCGGTCCAGAACCCCACCCTGTTGAGGGCGCCCAAACCCGACCCCAAGGAAGACGCCCGTCGCCTTGCCGGAGCCGCCACCGCTGTGGCCAAGATCAAGGACAGCATCGTGAGCGTCTTTGCCGGGGACGGCAAGCGTCCACCCATCGGCAACATGGATCCCTATGCCACCCGGCGCCGCAACAAGCTGGGCTCGGGCGTGATCATCGACACTACCGGCCTGGTGCTCACCAACGCCCACCTGGTGGCTGGTGAAGACGAGGTGCACGTCACCCTGAGGAGCGGCCGGACCTGCCGCGCCGAGGTCCTGGGCAGCCGCCGGAGCACCAACGTCGCTCTCCTGAAGATGAAGCTGCTCGCCGGCACCACAGTCAGGCCCATCCGGCTGGGTGACTCCGAAGACGTGATCCCGGGAGAGACTGTCATCGGCGTGGGAAGTCCCTACTGCCCAGGTGCCTTGACGGTGAGCGTCGGCATCCTCTCGGCCTCCCGCAGCCAGCGCTTTGCGACCCTTGGTGACCAGAAGGAGAGCGGGCTGTGGCTGCAGGCGGACCCGAACCTGGGCGACCACAACGGTGGCGGCGCGCTGATCGACGTGACCGGCCGCCTCATCGGCATCGTCGACGGCGGCTGGACCGACCGGCTGGAGCTGGTAGCGGCCCGGACCAGGATGACCAAGGAGACCGAGAAGCTGCAGACCAACCTGTCCCTCGTGCCAGGAATCAATCGTATCCGCAAGCAGTTCCGTGCAGCCCTGGACAAGCACGCCGGCAACAACGACACGGTTGCCACGCCGGCGGCGATGACCAAGCAGGACGAGGCGCTGCGCTCGACGCCCGTGGCGGACGTGGTGAGCAAGACCGCCGGTTGTCTCGTGAACGTCTACGTCAGCTGGTCCTCGAAGCAGGCGGACGTGGAGGACAATCCCTTTGCCCAGGCCAAACCCAAGATCGTCACCACCAGCCTCGGGTCCGGCGTCATCATCACCAGGGATGGCTTGGCGCTCACCAACTGGCACGTCGTGGACAGTGCCACCGAGCCCACCGGCGAGATGCGCCCGGACCACGTGGTGCATGTCAAGCGGCGCGACGGCAAGCGGTTCGAAACGCGGGTGCTGAGCATCTCCCGCGAAGACGACCTGGCGCTCCTGCAGCTGAAACTGGAGCCCGGCGAGACCGTCGACGCGGTGGAGCTGGGGGACTCCGACGCACTCGGCGAGGGCGAGACGGTCATTGCCATCGGCAACCCCCATGGCCAGCAGAACACCGCGACCGCCGGCATCGTGACTGCCAAGGACCAGGCGATCAACATCAAGCGGCGCTGGGCCAAGTTCAAGGGACTGATCCAGACCGACGCCGCCATCAACGCCGGCAACAGTGGCGGTGCCCTCTTGGACCTGAGCGGCAAGCTGGTAGGCATCAACAGCGCCGGCGGCGGCGGCCGCCGCGTCTCCAGCTATGCGATCCCGGTGAACTATGTGCGTGAGAAGCTCCTGGGCGTCCTGCTGACGCCCAAGAAGCTCCGCAGCATCTACACCGGCATGGCGTTCGGGGACAGGGCTGGGCATCCGATCGTGATGACCGCGCACCGCTACGGCCCCGCCCGGCGTGGGGGCATCCTGGCCGGCGACGAGCTCCTGGAACTGGACGGCGAGCCCCTCACCTGGAGCGTGGGTCTGGCTATCACGCTCTTGAAGAAGACCGCGGACAAGCCCCTGAGCTTCAAGGTCCGGCGGAACGGCAAGGAGCTGATGGTCAAGGTGGAGTCCTGGCCGGCATCGACCTGGTCCGTATTCCAGCAGTCCGGCATGGAGTGCGCGGTCCTGACGTTCCAGAAGGAACCGGACCTGGTGAGAAAGGCCTGTATCGCTGTCCACCGGAAGTTCACGGGGGACCCCAAGGCGGAACCCAGCAGGATCCCCAGCACCCTGGTGCGGGTAGCCGGTCTGCATCCCTCCGTCGCGGAGGAAAGCGGCGTCCGGGTCGGGGATCTGTTCATGGCGGTGCACCTGAGGCTGCGGGGGGCTTCCGGCGTCACGGAAACCCTGCTGCAGTTCCACGGCATCCCGGAAGTGCAGGACTGCTTTCACCAGCACGGCGGCTACGACGGCATGAAGTTCCAGTGCTGGGTCTACCGGAACGGCAAGGTGGAGGTCGTCGAGCTCACCGGCAAGCGGCTGCTCTACTGACGGCGGCGCGCCCTGCTGCTCCGGCGACTCCGGGCTGCTCCGGCTACTTGGTGAAGAACGAGGCGTCCAGCCGCTGGGGGCCGTTGTCCTGCTCCCACGTCCACAGCACGCGAACTTCGCCCTTCTCCAGGGGCCTGAGGGGATAGAACGTCACCATCCCGGGAGCCGTGGTGTGGCGGTTCCTGCCACTGTCCATCATCAGCAGACCAGGGACCGCGCCCTCCCTGTCCTGGACCTGGCAGCGGTACGTGCTCCGGTTGCCCTGCACGTTGTGGCCGAAGTGCATGGTGAGGGGATAGCCGACGGTCTTGAGGTTGCCGTGACCGTTCTTCTCCAACAGCTCCTGGAGCTCCGGCCCCAGATCCTTGACGTCCACCTTCACCGGGATGCCCTTGTCGTTCCGCCGCGGATAGGAGGTGTAGCCGGAGCGCTTGGACTTGGGCTGACCCAGACCGCTCACCACGTTGATCACCAGGATGCCGCGATCGCTGTAGAGGCCGATGCTCAGGATGAAATCGTGCACCAGGGCGTCCCGGTAGCCCGGGATGTCCAGCCACTCCTTGAACAGCTTCTTGGCGCTGCCGACCTTGGCCTTGGTGCTGACCAGAGCCATCTGGGCAAACATGTTGCCCAGGTGGGTGCCGCCCGGAAGCGCCGGATCCTGCTGCTGCTCTCGATCCGGTCCGCGCTCCTTCTTGTTCTCCTTGAGGTAGTCCGCGTGCTCCTTGCAGCGCGCCGAGTAGTTGGACGACCAGGTCACCGGGTTGGCCTGTTGCGCCTTGCGGGCATCGTTGAAGGCCTTGAGCCACGCCGTCACGTCCTTGCTGATGGCCTCCAGGGGCGGCGTGTTGTTCTTGATGGCCTTCATCACCGGGCTGGCTCCGGTCCAGAAGTCCTCCCACTCCTTGTCCAGCTGCGGAATCGTGACGTCAGGGTGCTGCTTCGCAAAGTCCGCTTCGATGTCCCAGGGGTTCTTCTTGCCCCGCAGCCGGTCCATGTCGCGCAACAGCTTCGGGTCCCTCCGCATGACGTAGTCGCAGAACGACCAGGCCTTGATGCGCTGCTCGTTGGTGAACGTCGCCGCGTCGCACAGAGGTAGCTGGGCGGCCTTGATCCCGCCCGTCAGCCGCCAGGCCTGCTCCAGGGCCAGGTCCTTCCAGATGTCGAAGTTCGGGGACGTGTACTCACGAT
>QJVU01000425.1 GCA_003235605.1 Planctomycetota bacterium
CAGCTCGCGCAGCGCCAGCAGGCCCCGGGCCAGAGCGGAGCCTGGCTGCACACCGCTCTGGAGCTTGGGGCTGCCGTGCTTCCGCAGCTCGAGGGGAAGCAGGACGTCCTCTATGGCGGGATCGGCGAGGTAGGCGGGAATCCAGCGGAGACCTTCCATGGCCTGGTCCAGGTCGTTGGCCGCCACCAGTCGACGGGCCCGGTATGTCCACAGGTCCAGGAGCGACGGGTCTTCGTGGAGGATCTGCTCCATCCGCTGCAGGCCCTGGGCGGGGTCTTCCAGCCGGAACAGGCGCTCGAGGCTCTTGAGGTAGCTCGCGCGGTCCCGATCCAGGCCAGCGTGATAGCGCTCGACGTGGGCGCGGAGGAGCAGGATCTCCTCCTCGCGGTCCTCCCCACGGTTCGGCAGGTAGCGGTCTGTGGTCTCGAGCAGGAAGTGCAGAACCGTGCCGTGGGGACCCTCTTCGTTGAGCACCTTCCTGGCCCGGTCGACGAACTCCTCGGCCAGATGTGGCTCTGCCGCAACCACCTTCGGGGCGATCTCGTAGAAGCTGCGCAGGAAGCGCGATCGTTCCGACGCGGGCAGGCGGGCCTCGATCGCCTCCAACAGCCGAAGCGCCTGCTTGGGCATGCCTGCAGCGGCGAGGACGTCCACCTCGTCGAGGCCCGCTTGGGTCAGCTTGGGGTGACGGATCCAGAAGTCGGCGATTGCCTTCAAGACTGTCAGGCGGTTTCCCCCGGTGCGCAGCAGCTGGTTGTCGTGGCGGATCAGTATTGCCAACAGCGCAGGGTCGGCGTCCTCGCCCAGGCCAACCACGTAGTTCAGCAGGTGGCTCATGAGCCGCGAACTCCTCAGCTCCGGGCTGTCGCTGGCATTGAGGATCCTGAGTGCCTCTCCCAGTAGCACGGGGGACTCCAGCTGCAGAGCGAGCAGGGTCGGAACTACGCCGTCGTGATGGCCGGCGCGAACGAAGGCACGCAGGCCGAGCAGGATGGCAACCGGGTTGTTCCGGTGGTCTCGGGCCAGGGCGGTGGCGCGCTTGAGGGTGGTGCCGAAGAAGGTGTCCGTGGACAGGAACGCCAGCAACTCCAGGAGGTCCTCTCCCGCAGCCTGGGCCAGGTCCCGGACCGGCTTCGGCACCGCTGCCTCGGGATCCAGGCAGGCCAGCAGGCAGAGGCTTGGCAGGTGTTTGGGGTCCGCTTCGAGGCGATGGCGGACCCGGGTCAGCGCGGCGTCCTTCTGACCCAGGCGCGCGGCAACGCAGGCGGCGGCGAGGCTGTCCCGCGGGCTCTGCACGAAGCTCTCCTTGGCGGCTGCCAGGTCTTGCCGGGCCAGGTGCAGGAGCGCCAGGTCCAGGGCCGCGGCCTTGCCATCGCCAAAGCCGGTCGCCGCCACCAGGTGGTCGCGGGCCTCGTCGAGACGGCCCACCTGGAGCGCAGCTTGCCCAGCGAGGCGAAACCACGCGCCAGTCCGCTGCTGCTGGAAGCGCTCGTCCCGCACCAGGGCAGCCGAGGCACGGTGGGCGAGGTCATGTTCCCCATGCTCCCGCAGCTCCCGAACCAGCGCGTACACCTCGCGGGGGTCGTCCTCTGCCTGGAGGTAGCCATCGAGGAGCTGGATGCGCATCGCCTGGGAAAGGTCGGTCGGATTCCAGAGGATCAACTGTCCCAAGGCCCAGGATTCCGGGCGACTGTCCGGGTAGCCGTCCCCCGGGAGGCCGTGGATGGCTGCGAGGAGCTGGCCCGCCGCGTGATCCTGGCCGCGGTTGAGGAGCACCCGGGCCGCCAGGGACATCAGCTGCGGGTCCGGGGGAAATCGCCTGCTGGCGGACTGAGTCAAGGCCAGGACCCGGTCCCACTCGCCCCGTGCATGGAGGCGGCGGGCCAGGAAGCGAGCGGTCTCCAGGTTGGGGGCGCCGAAGACCGCCGCGGCGTAGCGCAGTGCCTTGGCCTGCTCGGCCTTGCCTTCGAGGACCTGGCTCAGCAACTCGTTGGCCCGGCGATCGCCAGGGTGGTGGCGTAGCAGCACCTCCAGGTCCGGCATGGCGTCCTCGGGCCGATGGGCAGCGAGCGCTGCCTCGATGCGGAGGTAGCGAGGCCAGCGAGCCCATGGATGGTCGTCCGCGGCCTTCTGGGCGCAGGCCGCCGCAATCGGCAGGTGGCCTGTTTGCAAGGCATGATCCGCAAGCGGCAGAGCCAGGATCTGCAGATCGCCGATGTTGTCGGGGACCGTCTTGTGGAGACTCAGGCAACGCTCCAGCAGGTTCGGCAGGTCCCGGGGGGTGCCCGCGACCACTGCCTTCGCGGTCTCGGCGTAGAGCACCAGCACGTCCTCGTCGTTCTCGGACAGGCGCAGGGCCTGGGCGGCGGCGGCAACCGCCTGTGCGGGCTGCCGGGCTTGCAGCCAGAGCCGTGCCATCAGGACCAGGGGCCGTGGATTCCGGGGGTCACGCCGGCTCCAGTTCCGGAGGACCTTGGCGCGGGCGCCAGGGCCGCTGCCCCGGCGTTCCTTCACCGCCACCCAGGTCTCGTGGGCGATGCGCCACAGCTCCTCGTGACTCCAGTATTCGTCTGCAGCTACGGGCAGGTGGGGGAGGTTCGCGAACGAGCCCAGACGGGAGTCTGCGAGGCCGTCGTCGGTACCGGCCGCCGCCACGCCGTGGATCAGGTTCTGCAGCGGCCACCCCATGGGCATGCCCTGCACCATGGCCCAGGCCTCGCCCGCGATCTGGCCAAGCCGCTTCGTGTCCCCCAGCCTCGCCAGCGCCACGTGCTTGGCAAGCAAGGCTCGTTCGATCTGCGGCGTGTAGCTCCTGGTCTTGGCGAGACGCCGCCACGCCTCCGGCGCCAGCACCCGATCCGCGGTGCGCACGCATGCGTGGTAGCGGCCCGCGTCCAGGTGCAGCTTGGCGGCCACGGCCACGGCGGTGATGGCATCCGCGGGGGTTGCCCGCTGCCAGTAGATCTCTGCGAGGGCCAGGCGTTGGTCCTCCCGGTGCGTCTTGTGCAGGATGTCGTCGACGCCCAGGTAGGCGAGGACAGGGGGTCGGGGCTGACGCAAGGCCTCGAGGAAGTACTCCAGGCCGCGCTCGACCCAGGTGCGGATGCTCTGCCGCAGATCGAGATGCCAGTCCTTCCGTTCGGGCAGGAGGGTCCGGACGTCCCGGTCGAGGATTGGCACGCTGGGATCCTCCAGGCTGCGGCAGCAGGCGTCGGCGAGCTTGGACATCACCGCGCTGAGCTGCCGCGGCGACAGGGAGCCCCGCAGGCGTTCCTCCAACTTGCGGAGTTCGTCGTCGTAGAGAGCGCGGCAGGCGTCACCGGCCAGGGCCAAGGCGTGGGCATGCTGGGGCTGTTGCGCGAGGACCTTCCGTGCCCGCTCCAGGGCGGCCACCGCCTGGGACATGTCGCCGCTGCGGCGGGCGCTGTCCAGAGTGATCTGGATGCGGTTCAGGACCAGCCGCACATCGCTGTCCCGCAGCGTCTCGATCAGCTCCGACAGATCCTCGAGGGCGTGGCGGTAGTCGCCCACCCGGGCGTACGCCTGGTAGCGCACCCGCAACGCCCTGCGGCGCAGGTCCCGGTTGCTAGCCAGGGAGCGGTCGCTGAGGGCGACGTCGGCGAGGCGGATCGCCTCCAGATGGTTGCCTGCGTCGAGGGCCCGCTGCGAGCGGTGGATCGTGTGGTCAGGGCCCCCGAGTCCCAAGAGGGCGTAGCCGAGGGTCAGCGCCAGGGACAGGATCAGGAACCCCGTGAGGGTGACTAGCGTGTGGCGCAGCATGCAGGTTCCGCCACTACAGCAAGTCGTACTTGCGCATCTTGTTGAACAAGGTACTGCGGTTGATGCCGAGAGCCCTGGCCGTCAGCGTCCGATTGCCGCGGTGGTGGGCAAGGGCGCGTTGGATGAGCATCTTCTCCGGGGCCAGCAAGCCCTCCTTCAGGGGCATGAGATGGGAGTTGGGGGCCAGGATCAGCTCATCATCCTGGCTCGGGGGCCGGTCGATCAACCCGGGGGGCAGGTCTTCCAGCTGGATCAACTCGTGCTCGGTCAAGACCACGGCCCGTTCCACCACGTTCTCCAACTGGCGAATGTTCC
>QJVU01000079.1 GCA_003235605.1 Planctomycetota bacterium
AGGACCTCTACGACCGGGACTTCGTCGAGGAACACACCTTTGGCTTCGAGGACTGGGTAGATGAGAACGACCAACAGCATGACGGCTTCAAGACCTTCGTGCTCCGGCAAAACCGACCACAGGATCTCGAAGAGGTCACGGGTGTGCCGACGAGCACGATCGCGGAGATCGCGCGGACTTTCGGTGAACTGCGCCCCTCCGTAGCCATCGTGGATGGAGCTGCCACCGCGGTTTCGAATGGCGTTCCCACGGCGCTGGCAATTCACGCCTTGAACGCGCTCGTCGGTTCGGTGGATCGCCCCGGTGGAAGCTTGTTCGTGGACCAGGTGCCCTTCCAGACATGGCCGGCGCCGTCTACCACGGACGCCGCCCAACCCTCGCGCCGGACGGGCAACGGCTATCCGTTCGGGCTGCGTGACACGGAGGCGCTCCGGCACCGTGTCGCCAGTTCCGGCGAGAAAGTTGGGGTCCTCTTTCTGCTCCACGCCAACCCGTTGTTCTCGACCCCACGTGCAGGGCGCTTCGAAGACGTGCTCGATGACAACTCCCTTGTGGTGAGCTTCTCTCCGTTCCCCGACGAATCCTCCAAGTACGCAGACATGATCCTGCCAGACCACACGTTCCTCGAACGCTGGCAGGATGCGGTCGGGCCGACATCGTTCCCAAACGCCGTGGTGGGGGTTACACGCCCCGTCACCGAGCCGCTGTTCGATACCCGCCACACCGGAGACGTTTTCCTCCACCTGGCACGAAGCTCGACCCTCAAGGGCGAAGAAGTGTTCCCCTGGAAGTCCTTCGAGGACTTTCTCAAGCACTCGGCAGGTGGGCTGTTCGCCGCCAGGCGAGGCGCCGTGTTCACCGACGAGACACGGGCTGCGGAGATCGCAGAGATGGAACGGCGCGGCTGGTGGATTCCAGAGCACAAGGACTTCGGGGCGCTCTGGCACGAGATGCTGACGACGGGTGGATGGTGGGATCCAGCCTACCAGCATGGGCTGTGGGGAAGAGTACTTCGCACGCCTTCGAGGCACTTCGAGTTCTTCGCACGCCGAATGTACGAGCTGGTGCAGGACGGCAACCCACAGCCACAAGAAGTCACTGAACGGTTGCGAGCCCTTGGTATCCAAGCGGGCGGTGATGCTGCTTTCCTCCCCCACTACGAGCCACCGCATTGGTCTGGTGAGGCCTCCAGGGACTCCATGTTGCTGCACTTGGTGCGCCCCATTGTTCCGAACACCGCGGTGATGGCCTCGCTACCATGGGTCAGGGAGTTGATAAACTCCCGGGTCGCTTGGGAAACATGGCTCGAGATCCATCCTGAAGATGCCGAGCAACTCGAGATCGCGGACAGCGACCTCGTGCGTGTATCCGTGGGCCGCAGGTCGTTCGTGGCTCGGGCCATCCTGACTACATCGTTGCAACCAGGGCTCGTGAGCGCGCCGTACGGCCTGGGACGCAAGGCCGGGGGCCGCTGGGCCAGCATGCGCGGCACCAACCCCAACGTCGTGATCGTGCCCGAGTTCGATGGGATTGCTGGCACGACCCAGTGGCAGGGAACGAAGGTGCGCGTCTCGCTTGCAGAGAAAGGAGTCTTACATGCCTAGATGGGGAATGGTGATCGATCTCGCTCGGTGCACCGGCTGTAGTGCATGCCACGTTGCTTGCAAGGGAGAGAACAACATCCCAATCGGCACTCCCGAGGAAGTCGAACAAAGCAGGACCTTCTCGTGGCTGCAGATCGTGGTCATCGAGGAAGGGGAACACGGCCACAAGGGAATCCAACGCCCGCGCTACCTGCCGCGGCCTTGCTTCCAGTGTGACGACCCGCCGTGCACGAAGGTCTGCCCGGTCGGGGCCACTCAACTCGACCGTGACGGCATCGTGTCCCAGATCTACGACCGCTGCATCGGGTGTCGCTACTGCACGAACAACTGCCCCTACACGGCAAAGTATTTCAACTGGAAGGCGCACACCTGGCCGGACGAAATGAAGCCGGGACTCAATCCCGACGTCACGGTACGGCCGAAGGGCGTTGTCGAGAAGTGCACCTTCTGCCATCACCGGCTGCAGCGGGTTTCGGACCAGGCGCTAGCCGAGGGACGAGCCATTCGCGATGGCGAGTACGCTCCTGCTTGCATGGAGGTGTGTCCAACCAAGGCCATCCACTTCGGTGACCTGGACGATCCGGGGAGCACCGTGGCCCAGCTGGCCGCGTCCCCCCGGGCGTTCCGAGAGCTCGAGGATCTCGGCACACGACCCAAGGTCTACTACCTGCAGGAGGACTTCTGAGATGACCGAGGTGCCGGCAGCAACCCACAGTGACCTCGTCACCGCGCTCGCGGGCAGGCCAGAGCCGCAACTGACTCCGGCGATGGAGAGAAAGCTCCTCGGCCACATCCTGACCATGGGACGTGGCTTCAAGATTGCGGTCACGATTCTTCTCGCCATCTCCGCGTTCGCGGTATTCACCTACCTCATCCAGCTCCGCGGCGGTCTGGGTGAGACCGGCATGAACCGGCCGGTGTACTGGGGCGTCTACATCACCAACTTCGTGTTCTTCATCGGCATCAGTCACGCCGGGACTCTGATTTCGGCAATCCTTCGACTGTGCAATGCCGAGTGGCGGCGACCCATCACCAGGTCGGCAGAGGTCATCACCGTGATGGTCCTCTTCTTCGGCGTCTTCAACATCTTGTGCGACATCGGTCGTCCCGACAGGGCGCTCAACATCGTCAGGACTCCACACTTCCGGTCACCTCTGCTCTGGGATGTCTGCTCAATCACCACCTATCTGGTGTCGTCCTCGATCTACTTGTATCTCCCGCTGATTCCGGACATCGCGATCTGTCGCGATCGTTTCCCAAAGATGCGATGGTTCTACGGTCCGCTCTCCCTCGGCTGGCACGGAACCGAGCGCCAGAAGCGCATCCTGAACCGCGCGATCGGAATCATGGCGCTCATCGTCCTGCCCGTTGCCGTCTCCGTGCACACGGTGGTGTCCTGGGTGTTCGGCATGACGATCCAGCCGCTGTGGCACAGCAGCATCTTCGGCCCCTACTTCGTTGTCGGGGCCATCTTCTCGGGCATTGCCGCTCTGATCATCGCAATGGCCATCATCCGCAGTGCCTACCGCTTGCAGTCCTTCATGAAGCAGATTCACTTCGACTATCTCGGAAGGCTCCTGCTGGTGATGACGCTGCTGTGGTTCTACTTCACCTTCGCGGAGCACCTGACCGCCTTCTACGGCAACGAACCGGCACACATGGCCGTCCTGGAGGCGAAGATGTTCGGTAGGTACTGGCCGTTGTTCTGGGCGATGGTGCTCTGTTGCTTCGTCATTCCCATGTGCATCCTCACCAGGCGCAAGACCAGGACGGTGAAGGGCACCGTGACCGCATGTGTCTTCATCACGATCGGGATGTGGCTCGAGCGATACACGATCGTGGTGCCGACCCTGGTCAACCCACGCCTGCCCTATGACCGCGGCATCTACACCCCGACCTGGATAGAATGGTCGATCACGGCAGGATCGTTCTCGATGTTCATCCTGCTCTACATGCTCTTCACGAAGATCTTCCCGATCATCTCCATCTGGGAGATCAAAGAAGGGATGGATGAGGGGCACAAGGAGACGCATGAGCGCGTCCTGAGCTACCTGCCGACACAAGACACGAGCAGCGAACCCGAGACCAAGCCGGAAGCCAGGAGGTAGCGGGTTGAACAACGAAGACTGGGCACACGTCTACTCAGCAGCCTCCAGGGGATTCGATGACCCGACCCCGGACCTGGTTGCCCGCGCCAGCGACAACTTCCTGCTCCTGAGCCTGGCGACCGCGCTCAACAACGGACACGAATCCCTGCTTGCACCGTTCGACCAGCTTTGGAGCGAGATTCACCGGTTGAGCGCCGGACCATCCTCGGGCCTTGGTGAACTGCAGGTCGAGCACACACGACTGTTCTACGGGCCGCCGTTTCCCCTGGTGTCGCCTTACGAGCATGCGTACCGCGAGAGTGGCGTGGCCGGTGACGCCTCGAGGCTCAAGGAAACCTACCGGCGCTGTGGCCTGGCTCCCGCCTCGGGTT
>QJVU01000405.1 GCA_003235605.1 Planctomycetota bacterium
CGGCCGGACGGCACGTCACCGTCGTCGGCGAGACCAAGGTCGGCTTCGACGTCGCTCCCACCTTCAAGTGGCGTCACGCCGCCTGGATCGAGGACTACGGCGTCCAGGTCATCTCACACGCGCGCGTGGAGCGCATTGCGGCCGACGGCGTGCACGTGACCCGCGACGGGAAGGAGCAGCTCCTGCCGGCCGATTGCGTGGTTGTCGCCAGCCCGCGCCGCTCGGTCAACGAGCTGTGCCGCGACCTGGAGTTCTCTGTCGACGAACTCTACTCAGTGGGGGACGCGGTGCTGCCGCGCTCGGTGACCAATGCGGTCCACGAGGGCTTCCGCGTCGGGAATGCGGTGTGATGCGGGTGCTGCTACTGTTCTAGCAACAGCGTTGTCGGGTTGGTGCCGAGGTAGAAGTTGTTGTTCTGATCGTAGACCAGCGCCGCGTGGTAGGGCACCAGACCGACGAGGCTTGCGCTCACCGGTTCGCCGACGCCGAAGCCCAAGTCCGAATCAACGCCGCGAAGGCGAAGGAGATCGCGTGCAGGACGCTGGAACATGCGGTCTTGGTCCAGCCTCGGGGCAGTGGGAAGACCTGGACGTCACGCGGCCTCAGTCATCTGGGAGTGCTTCCAGATGGCGAATGCGGATCAGGCAGCGGCTCGTCGTGGGCGCGACGAGGCCGACCTGGATCTCGTGTGCGCCCTCAGGCAGGTCGATGGTGATGCGCTTCCTGCGGCCGAGTCTCCAGTCCGAATGGGTGGCAGTCTTCGAGGGTCTCGTGTTGAACTTGAACCAGTCCAGGCACTCTCCGTCGAGGTTGACCTCGATCACGTACTGGGCGCGCTTCGCGTCCGGTTCGAGCAACCTCGAATCAATGCGCAGCGGCCCTGGACCCTCCACCTTGACCGTGGCGGTCCGGTCTCCCTCGAGTACCCACCAGCTTTGTTGGTGCTGGCTCATGAGGATCTTGGTGTGCTCGAGTCCCTCGACAAACATGAGCTCCCACGTGGTTGGTGGCTGCGCCGGTAGAGCCATATGCACCACGCCAGCTGTTCCAACCATCAGGAGGAAGGCAGCGAGCGAGCCGATCACCCTCCAGTAGGCACGCCTTTTCCATGAGCTCCCCCGAATCGCCGGCCAGATCTCTTTGCGGGCCCTTCTCAGGTCGGTGGGGAAGTCGATCTCGACCCAGGGAAGACCTGCGATATCGACGGTGTAGAGGGGACGCGTGGCCGCGAGCTCACGCACCGCGGACCCCAGCCAGCTCTTCTCATGTCCCGCGCTGACCAACTGGTCTGCCTTCTCGAAGAGCGTCTGCGCGGTCGCCGCGGTGAGTTTGAGGATTCCTACGTTCTCGCCGCCGGCCTCTTCGCGGGGCAGATCCTTGCGCATGTCCTGGAGCTGCCCCTCGTGCACCTTCACCTTCATCTGCTCGCGAGCGCTGCCCGAGCCCGAGTCGATAGCGATGGCATCGCCCTCCTTCTTCAGCAGGCGCTCGAGGATCTCGGGGGAGAAGAAGACGTCGCTGTTGAGGATCAACACTGGTCCGTCGATCCAATCGCGGGCCATCCAGAACGAGTAGAGGCTGTTGGTGCAGTTCCACCGGGTGTTGACGATGTACTCGGCTCGCATGCCGACGGTCTCCCGCACCTCATCGGCTCCGTAACCGATCACCATCACGGTCGGGCCGACGCCAGCATCCGCCAGGGCATCCAACTGGTGCTCGATCAGGCAGCGCCGTCCGACCTCGAGGAGGCACTTGGGAACGGAGTCGCTCGCGCCTCCCAGGCGGCTGCCGCGGCCCGCCGCCAGGATGAGCCCCTTGATCTTGGTATCCCTCCCCTCCTGGGCCACCACGACGTGATCCCCTAGACCTCGACCCGCTTCGGGCGCCTTTTGTTGTTCCATGCTTTCCACTCCAGCGGGGGGCCCTGAAAGGCGACCTTGCCCTTTCTCAGAACCACGACGTGTGAGAACCGGTCAATCAGGCATGGCTCGCACAGGGCTGCGATCACTGTCCTGCCATCAGCCCGGTCGAGGACTGCGGCGAGGCGAATGAGGTGCTTGCGGCGCTTCGAGGCGACGGGTGTGTCGAGAACCCAGACGGGGGCGCTCCCCAAGACGATGGCAGCGAGGCTCAGGGCCCTCTGCTCGTCAACTGTCAACCTCGTGCCGTCCACGACGGTGTCCAGACCGGATCGCAAGCGGTGCAGGACCCGGGCCGCACCCAGTTGGCGCAGCACCGCCAGGTCCTCTGAGCCTTCGGAGTCGGGCTCCAGGTCGGGTGCCGTCCCTTTCGAGAGGCCCAGGCTGCTGCGGACCGGGGCTCGCTCCATGTGGGGCGACTGCGGGAGGTAGGAGACCACCGAGCGGAGGCGATGCGGCGTCCCTGTCAGGTCCTCGTCGTCCCAGAGCAGGCTTCCCGTGCTCGGGGTGGCGAGCCCTGCCAATACCTGCAGCAGGCTCGATTTGCCGTCCCCCACGCCACCGAGGACGGCCACGTGCGCTCCGGGCGCCACGCGCAGATCGATGGGCCCCAGCCTGTTGCGCCTCCTGTGGGAAGGGGAAGACCGCAGGCGTACGTCCTGCAGCCGGATCCCCTTCAACAGGGCCGGGAGGCTCCGGTTCGAGGAGGGAACCCCCTCGCTGATGAGTGCACCCAGGCGCTGTGCGTTCGCCAGCACCTTGCCGACGCGGGCCGCCTGACGCCCGACGCGGACCGCGCGGCGGTGCATCGTCAGGGCGTAGGCGATGAACAGGAAGAGCTCACCAGGAGCAAGGACCCCGCTACGCACGTCGCTCACCCCGATCCACATGGCCAGGCTGATCGTGGCGGCCACTGCCCCATGGATGAACAGGGTGGCCCGGCTGACGAGCCGCTCGGTCCGGACCTGCTTGCGGGTGCTCTCTCGATTGAGGTCCTCCTCCCGGGCCTCCGCCGGCGCGGCGAGAGCTCGATCGTAGACGTGTTGGGCGTAGAGCGACTCGGCCTCGCGCTGCTTGAGCGAGGTCTCGGTCACCTCGTCGACCGCGAGGTAGCCGAGCCAGAGCGCCAGCAGCGCGCTCAAGAGGAACAGGAGTCCCAGCTTGGGCGCGAGATAGAGGAAGAGCACCGTGATGCCGACGATCAGCAGGCCGTTCTGCGAGACGTGGATCAGGATGCCCTTGAGGTTCGTCTTCAGCCGGGCGCTGTCCCCCACGACCCGAGTGATGAGATCGGCAGTGTTGGACGCCCTGGTGCTGCCCTGCACCGCCTCAAGCGCCGCAGCCCGAAGGTCGTGCACCGTTTGGCTGACGAAGCGGGTCAGCCACACACGTTGTACGAACTCAAAGAGCCCGCTGGCGAAGGCTAGGACAAGGTAGGCCACACATAGCAGGAGCACCGGGTCGGCGCCGGTCCACAGGACGCTTTTGAGAAAGGTGTCTGTCTCGTCTCCGGGAAATACGACCTCGATCACTCCGCGCAGGGGCCAGGGCAAGGCTAGGCGCGCAAGAACGACACCGAGCGTGGCCAGAAAGCCCACGCTCGCCACTCCGAGGTACCGCCGTCCGTAGCGTTGAATGAGGCCAAGCGCCTCGATCCGTCTCGGCCACTTGCCGCGCGACACGGGGGGAGGCTTCTGCTGGCTGGTCATCTGGGATGCCCGTCCTCAAGCCCTGCACTTCGACGGGGTCAAGCGCTCGATCTCCTCGGGCAGTTCCGTTCTCAGACCAGCAGCATGGAGCACAACTGCTGCCACGTTGGCGGTCGCGCCACCGGGGTTGTGGAAGATATGGCCGGCCGCTTTTCGACGCAGTGCTCCCTCGCGCTGGGGGTGGGCGAGGGCGTCGGCGATGGCTGGGACGACGTCGGCGGACGTGTTCGCGACCACACCTATCTTCCTTCCATAGGTGACGAGGTCGAGGGCGCCTCCCCGCTTCTCGACGTTCCGGAACAACTTCGGAACGTCGATGAAGACCATGGGCCGATCGAGCAGTGTGTATTCCATCGAAACCGAAGAGGCGTCCGTCAGAAGGAGGTCCGCCGCGCGCAGATAGGGGATGATGTCGAAGTCTCGCACGAGCTTCAGCTGATCGCTCTCGAGGGG
>QJVU01000527.1 GCA_003235605.1 Planctomycetota bacterium
GAGGTCGGCAACCGGGGCCAGCACCCACCCCCCTGGCGCGACGAGTGCCAGACCGGATCCGCGTCGGCCGGGTGCCGGCCCAGCGTGTTCGTCCAAGGTGCTGTTCACAGGGAGGGTCCGGTATGCTGTCGGAGCATGGGTAGCATCCAGGCCATGTCCGTAGCGCTGGCGTCGATCGGGCTGCTGGCCGTTGGCTGCGGCGAGGGTGCGGTGCGCATGCTCCACGAGCGACCTGCCTTCGACGGCAAGATCACGGTCGAGAGTGATACCCTGTCCTTTGCCGGGGAGCTAGTTTTCGACCGTGGCAGCCGCAACTGCCAGCTCACCCGTCGGCAACCCACCACGGTGGTGCTGGGACGGGATCGCGACGGCAGCCTGTTTGCTTTCGAGGACGGCAAACCCCGCTCCATGCAGGCCGAGGAGGAACGCCGCCTGCACATCGTGCTGGCAATCGTCGATGGCAAGGGCCTCGGCGCAACGCAGGCCTTCGAGGGTGGTTACTGGATGGAGCTGCCGCCGTACGGACGCCTCCGTGTGGTCCTGGAGGAGCGCGCCGCCGGGCCTCACCGGCGCCACCACTAGCGAGCGAACGGACCCGGCCCAACAGGAGTGGGACCAGTCACTTGGGGCCGCAACGCGTCCCTTGGTGCGGTAGCATTGTGCGATGGATCACCCCTTGCTCCCTTCCGCCGGGGAAAGGCGTCGCGGCGGCGACCGCCGCGCTCGCCCGACACCAATGCTGTCGACGCATGCGCTCCTTGGCGGTCGCCGCGAGGCTGGCCGGCGCGGGCACGAGCGCTGGGGGAGCTTCGTGGACAAGCACGGCTGGGGTCTGTTCCTCGTGGTGAGCTCGGTCGTGGCGTTGAGCGTCCTGGATGCCCTGTTCACGGTGCTGTTCCTCTCCCATGGTGCCGTGGAGCTGAACCCCGTGGTGGCGGCCTCCCTGGAGCGCGGACTGTGGGTGTTCCTGACCGTGAAGTCACTCGGGATCGGCACCTGCGTGACGTTTCTGACGCTGACGAAGAACTTTCGCGTGTCGCGCCTGGGCCTCGCGGTGGTCCTGGTGGGCTACGCCGCCTTGTTGGCCTGGCACGGCTACCTCTACGACCACCTGGATTTCCTCACGGCGAGCCTCGGGGGCGACTAGCCGGGAATAAGCCGGCGCTGGCGCGGGGTCCCAGTGCGCCTATCCTGGCCAACCATGTCCCCGATGCGCGTCCTGCAGATCCTCACCCGCCCCAACCTCGGGGGGCCGACGCGGCACCTGCAGGCGCTGTTGCGGTCGCCGCCGTGGCGAGATCGCGGCAGCGTGCAGGTGTTGCTGGCCGTGGGCTGCTGCCCAGCGGACGAGGTCGAGCTCGACTGTGGTGCCGGGATCCGGATCGATACCCTCGGGCCACGGGTGCATCCGCTGCGGGATCGGCGGGCGCTCGCTGCGCTCCGGAAGCTGATCCAGGACTTTCGCCCGCACGTTGTCCACACGCACACCAGCAAGGCCGGGATCCTGGGACGCCGGGCTGCCCATGAAGCCGGGGTGCCGGTATTGGCACACACCTTCCATGGCCACGTGCTGCGGGACTACTTCCGGCCATTGAGCAGCGCGGTGATCCGCGCCGTGGAGCGGCGCCAAGCCCAGCGCACCCAGCTGCTTTTCGCCGTGAGCCCGAGCTGTCGCGACGAACTCGAGGCACTTGGCGTGGGCACCGGGCGCATCCAGGTCCTCCCGCCGGCAGTGGAGCTGCAGCCGTTCAAGGCAGCCGACCGCCGGTCGGCACGGCGGGCCATGGGTATCGACGAGGACAGGCCCGTGGTGGGCTTCGTCGGGCGGATGGTGCCGGTGAAGCAGCCGCACTTGTTCGCAGCGATGGTGCGGCGTCTGAAGGGAGTGATCGGGGTGATGTTCGGGGACGGGCCGCTCCTGGCAGGCTTGCGGCGGGAGCATGGGCAGGGGATCCGGTTCCCGGGTGCGGTGCCCGACATGCAGCGCTACCTGCCCGCCCTGGACATCCTGGTGTTGACCAGCCGGCGGGAAGGCTGCCCTCTCGCAGCCCTGGAGGCCCGTGCCTGTGGCGTTGCCGTGGTGGGCCTGGACCGGCCGGGGATCCGCGATGCCTTGGGTGGAGGCAAGCACGGCCTGCTGGTGCCCCCGGAGTCCGGGGCAGCCGGCCTCGCAGGGGTGGTGCGTGAGGTCCTTGGCGATGACCGTCACCGCGCGCGCCTTGTGGATTCCGGTCGCGCCGGTCTGGAGCGCTACGATCCAGCGCGGGTGGCAAGCGCGCTCACGGCGCACTATGGCCGCCTCGTGCGTCGGACTGCACCCGTGGGGCTCGAGGCATGAGCGACCTCCGCGAGCGCCATCTTCGCAGCGGCGACTTCCTCGGGGCATTCGGTGTGTTGGAGTCGGACGCTGGCATCCTGATGGTCCAGAATGAGCGGCCAATCCCAGCCACGCCCAGGGTCTGGGACCTCCCCGGTGGCCAGGTGGAACCGGGGGAGCTCCTGGAGGATGCCCTGCGCCGCGAGCTTCACGAGGAGGTCGGCCTCCGGGTCGAAGCCACGCCAGAGTTCCTGTTCTTCCAGGAGGGAGAGCGCTGTGTTGGCGGCGACCGCCGCTATGCCTGGCGCTCGTTCTTCTTCGCGGTGAAGCGATGGTCCGGAGAGCCCGCAGCCCGAGGGGAAGTCCTCGCAGTGCGCTGGATCCCCCGGGAGGAAATGGCGGAGCAGCTCAAGGCCCCGTACCACGACAGCTTCCTCTCCTGGCTGGAGACAGGCGGCACGGCGTTCCACTCCCAGTGGTTGGATTAGCCAGACGGCGGGTTCCCGCAGCGTGTGTCTGGCCACGGGTCCACGATGGCCACCACCGCATGCCTCCTGGCCCAGGTGCTCCTGACGTTTCACCCGACGACCTCAGGGCCACTCCGGTTCGGGTTTCCGCTGCCCCAGGAGGCCCTCGTTCGGGGTCTGCGCCTGCAGTCGAATAGCGGGGCCCGCCTGCAGTGGCGCCGCTTGCAGGCGGGCAGGAACCCGGCAAGCGACCGGGTGTGGGTGGAGCTGTGCATCACGGGGGCCAGGGGTCCGAGCCGTGTCCTTGCCGGCGGCACCGCGGCCACGGCGGGTGACAGGGGTCCGGTGGTGGAACGGCAGAGCGTGCGCCAGACCACAGACACCTGCACGGTCTGGACCGAGTCCTGGGTGTGGCACGGAGGGGAGCAGGATCAACTGGTGCGACGGGTGTTCCATCGACGTCACCTCCACAGTGGTCGCGAGGTGTTCGCAGCGGGCGAGGGTCTCACGACGTGGAGCCCGAACTTCCTGAGTCGCTGCCTGGGAGCCGGAATCGCACCGCGGCAGTGGCGCAAGGCCAAGGTGCTCCCCGGCGACGGCGACCTCGCCCGCGGTTTTCGTGATCGCCTGGCGATGCTTGCCAAACGCCTGTCCGAAGCACCTGGCCTCAGGGGGCGGGGCGACTACCAGCGATCCGGAGCTGTCATGACCAACCTGGAATTCGATACCACGTTCGGCTTCGCAAGACTGGGTCTCGCGGTGGGGGACTCGGACCTGTTGACGCTGGCCTGGCGCAGCGCTGTCCACCTCGTGGACATGGACCTGGATGCGGCCACCGGCCTGGCCCACAAGCATGGCCCCGACCATCGCACAGGAGCACCCGATCCGGGCCACTCGTGGCTCGAGGGCCTGCTGCTTGCCGGTTGCCTGTTTGCCGACCGGGAGCTGATCCGGAACGCGCGCCGGATGGCAATCGGGATCGCCACGCACCCGGTGTCCCGGTCCGGTCACCGGGACCGCCTGCGCGACCACGGCTGGCCGCTGATGGCCCTCGAGGCGTGGTTGAGCTTCGAGGACAACCTCGAGGTGCGCAGGGCCGCGAATGCCATCGCCGCCGGCCTCAGGGAGCGTTGGGACGACCACAGCGAGGTCATGCGATTCGGCGAGGGCCAGCAGAGCCATGGTGTCTACCAGCAGCGGCTGTGGCTCGTGGGAGGCGTGCTGCTGCCTGCCCTGCGCCGCCATGTCGCCCGTACCCACGATGCGGAACTCCGCACGATCGTGACCTCCCT
>QJVU01000112.1 GCA_003235605.1 Planctomycetota bacterium
CCGGCGGCATCCCCCAGGGTGAGCCCCTGTCCCGCGGCGGTGAACGCCGCGGGCACGTAGCCCAGGGCCAGGCGCGCATCCTGGCCGGGAACGTCCACCGCGGTCATGACGCGGCCCACGGCCTCGCCCTCCTCCGGCTCCAGGAGAGCGGTGCCCACTTCGACGCCACCTGTCCCCTCGATGCGCAGGCGACACAGGGAGCGATTGGTGTGACCGTAGGTGTGGATCCGGGCCACGATCTCCTGGCCGGTATAGCAGCCCTTGGTGAGGGAGATGTGATCGTCCAGGGGTGCTTCCAGGGCCAGGGTCCGTTCGTCGGTGTCGCGACCCACCCACGGCATCCCGGCGAGGATGCGCAGGCACTCGCTGTCGTTCTCGGTGAGCTCCCTGGCTTCCGGGCGCGCGCCCTCGAGGGTCCCCGCCAGACCGTGGTAGCGCACCCAGGTGATTCCCCCCCGCTGCCAGGAGAGGGCCACGCCGCCGTCGTCGAGGGGCACGCTTTGCCCCGGAGCCGGCGCAGTGAGCGGGTTCCGCGTCCACAGCTCGGAACACTCCCAGGCATCCGGCTGCGGCGACAGGGTCAGCTGCTCCGTGAAGTGGTAGCGGTCCAGCAGCTCCAGCAGCTCAGACGCCCTGTGGCCCTGGGCCTCCAGCCAGAGACCCTCTTCCACCCGGGCCACCAGGACGATCTGCTTGAGCTTGCCCTTGCCATCCAGGAAACAGGCGGGGCGCACGTCCCCCGGAGCCATCGCCGCCACGTCCTGGGAGCTGAGGCGATGCACGTAGTCCACCGCATCGGGCCCGCTCACCCGGACCATGGCATAGGGTGCACGGCGTCTCCATCCGGGCCCCGAGGCGAGCAGCGCATCCACGGTCTCCTGTTCGTAACTTCCCATCTCAACGTTGCTTGCAGCCATACGCCCTTTGGACCCGAGCAAACCGCACTAATTCGGGGCCTTTTCTGGCCGATAGGCTTGATAGAGTACTGATCCGGTTCTACATTCCCGCGCCACCTCGGAACGGGGATCACCGCGCAACCTAGAGCAGCATGTTTCGCATTTCCAGAAAGGCCGACTACGCCGTCCTCATCATGTGCCAACTGGCGCTCCGGGAGAAGGAGTTGGGCCACGACCTCGCCCTCGATGAGGCGGTGCCTCCGATCAGCGCCCAGGAGACCGCCGGCAACGGCAAGATCTCCAAGGCACTGACCGCCAACCTGATGAAGACCCTGACCCGGCACGGCCTGCTGGAGTCGGTTCGCGGGGTGAGCGGCGGCTACCGCCTGGCCAGGCATCCCGAGAGCATCACCCTGGCCCAGATCCTCACTGCGGTGGAAGGCCCCCTGGCTCTCGTGGAGTGCGCCTCGCACGTAACCTTTGCGGACAGGCCGAGGACGACGGACAGCCAGAACTGCGCTCTCACCCACTGCTGCCCCTCTCGGAGGGCGATGCGCGTCGTGCACCAGCGCATTGCGAACCTTTTCGACAACCTCACCCTCGCGGAGCTGATCCAGATCGACGGCCAGGCGCGGTCGCCGGAGCTGGCCGGCCTGGGCAGCAGCAAGAGCGATCTTCGACCATGACCCTGCAAATACCCATCTACATGGACAACAGTGCCACGACCCCGTGCGATCCACGGGTCGTGGAGCGGATGCTGCCGTTCTTCACCAAGACCTTCGGCAACGCCGCGAGCCGCAGCCACAGCTACGGCTGGGAAGCGGAAGCCGCCGTCGACGAGGCCCGGGAGCAGGTGGCCAGGCTCATCGGGGCCGAATCCAAGGAGATCATCTGGACCAGCGGCTCCACCGAGGCCAACAACCTGGCCATCAAGGGTGCGGCCGAGATGTACCGGTCGAAGGGCAACCACCTGATCACCTGCGTGACCGAGCACAAGGCGGTGATCGATCCCATGAAGCACCTGGAGCAAGAGGGCTTCGAGGTGACCTGGCTGGGCGTGGACCAGCAGGGGAACATCGACCTGGACCAGCTCCGCGCTGCCATCACCGACAAGACCATCCTGATGTCGCTGATGGCCGCCAACAACGAGATGGGCACGCTGCATCCGATCGAAGCCATTGGCAGACTTGCCAAGGAGAAGGGCGTCCTGTTCCACTGCGATGCCACCCAGGCCGCCGGCAAGATCGAGCTGGACGTGCAGAAGCAGGGCATCGACCTGATGTCCCTCTCCGCCCACAAGTTCTATGGCCCGAAGGGAATCGGCTGTCTCTACGTCCGTCGCCGGCAACCGCGGGTGCGCCTGGCACCGATCCTGGACGGCGGCGGCCACGAGCGGGGCATGCGCTCCGGGACGTTGAACGTGGCCGGCATCGTCGGCATGGGCGAGGCCGCCCGCCTCGCCAGGGAGGAGATGCCCACGGAGGTACCGCGCCTTGCCGCCCTGAGGGATCGCCTCGAGGCCGGCATCCGCAAGCGCATCCCCGACGTGGTCACCAACGGCAACCCGGGCTTCCGCCTTCCGCACCTTTCGAACCTGTCCTTCCCCTACGTGGAGGGCGAATCCCTGATCATGGGCGTGAAGGAGATCGCCGTCTCCTCGGGGTCAGCGTGCACTTCCGCAAGCCTGGAGCCCAGCTACGTCCTGAAGTCCATGGGGCTGAACGACGAGTTGGCCCACAGCTCCGTGCGTTTTTCCCTCGGCCGCTTGAACACCGAGGAGGAGGTCGACTTCGCGATCGACAAGGTCTGCACGGAGGTGGAACGCCTCCGGGAGATGTCCCCTCTCTGGGAGATGGTGCAGGAGG
Source organism: Planctomycetota bacterium (assembly GCA_003235605.1). Next base: position 2,762 of record QJVU01000112.1, read on the forward strand.
GCATCGACATCTCCAAGGTGAAGTGGACCGTGCACTAGAGGCAACAGAGGCAATAGAGCATTCAACATGAGGCAATAGAGAAACATGGCTTACAGCGACAAGGTCCTGGACCACTACAACAACCCGCGCAACGTCGGTGCCCTGGACAAGGCCGCCGAGAACGTGGGGACCGGCGTCGTCGGCGCTCCCGAATGCGGCGACGTGATGAAGCTGCAGATCCAGGTGGACGAGGGCGGCAAGATCGTGGACGCCAAGTTCAAGACCTACGGCTGCGGCTCCGCCATCGCCTCCTCCTCCCTGGCCACCGAGTGGCTCAAGGGTGCCAGCATCGAGGAGGCGGAGAAGATCAAGAACACCGCCATCGTTGAGGAGCTGTCCCTGCCGCCGGTGAAGATCCACTGTTCGGTCCTGGCGGAGGACGCCATCAAGGCGGCGGTGGCCGACTACCGGCAGAAGCAGGCCAAGCTCCAGGAATCCAAGGCAGAGAAGTAGAAGCAGAGCTGGAAGCAGACGATGAGCAACGAGACCACAGACACCAAGGACAAGGACAGCAAGCCCAAGAACCCGGGCGGCGTCGCCATCACCGAGCGCGCCGCCAAGGAGGTGAAGCGGGTGATCGAGGAGAACAACATGCCCGCGGAGACCTGGGTGCGCATCGGCGCCAAGGGCGGCGGCTGCTCGGGCATGACCTACGTCCTCGACTTCGACCAGAAGGGGCCCACCGAGTTCGACCTGACCTTCGAGCACTACGGTGTGAAGGTCATCATCGACAAGAAGAGCTCGTTCTTCATGGCTGGCACAACCCTGGACTTCAACGACGGGCTGTTGAACCGGGGCTTCGTGTTCCAGAACCCGACCGCCACCGGCACCTGCGGGTGCGGCACGTCGTTCTCGACCTGAGCTCTCTGCGATCGCCGACCATGGATCCATTCGCGGTTCTGGGCCTGGAACCCCGGATGGACCTGCCCGCCAAGGAGCTCGAGGACGCCTACCTCTCCCTCTCCCGGGAAACCCATCCCGACGCCCACCCCCACGCCACCGCCGAGGAGCAGGTGCACATCCTCACCCGATCGGCAGAGATCAACGACGCCTACAAGGTGCTGAAGGATCCCTGGCGCCGCGCAAGGGCGATCCTCGAGATGCGCCAGCCGGGAATCCTGGCGGAGACCAAGACCCTCGACGCGACCTTCCTGATGGAGGCCATGGAGCAGGCCGAGACCGTGGCCCGCTGTGACGAGGCGGATCGTGCGGCACTCCTCCGGCAGCTGAGGTCCCGGCTCGACCAGTGCCTGG
>QJVU01000354.1 GCA_003235605.1 Planctomycetota bacterium
GGCAGTAGAGGAGAACCATGGAACTGAAGTTCAAGGTTCCGAAGTTCCGGCGAGGTCTCAACGTGACCTTCCGGAAGGCTTCGGACAAGTACCTGCAAGTCGAGAACGGTACCGAGCTGGATCTCGTCGAGACGGACGGCCCGCCGATCGGCGGCGGCTACCTGATCGAGGCGATTCCCCTGCACTGGCGCCACGACCAGGACGTGATCAAGGGGCTCTGCCGCTTCGAGCACGATCCGCACTGCCACGACATCGGCGGCCTGGCGGCCGCGATGAACGAGGCCTACGGCGTGAACGCATGGGGTCCCGAGGTGGTGGCCCTGCTCTTCCTCGTCGGCAACGAGGTGCCCGAGGAGCCGCTGGTGCTCACCGAGGGAGACGCCCTGGCGGACCTGGAGGACCGCCCGCGGCCCGACAACCCTACGGTACCGCCGACGGCGGAGTCGGACTCGCCTCCGCCTCCTCCCTCGAGCGACACCCTACAGCCGGAGAACTCCGACAGTTCTTCGGCTACCGAGGAACCGGCCCCTTCCGAACCCCAGGAGGATCCCGTTCCTCGTGCTGACGAGCCCGAGAGCACGCCGGTCACCAAGGTCTTCACCGACCGTGGCGGCACGGACTGGGGCTACAAGATCACGCAGGCCGGCGTCGTCGTGCTGAAGCGCGAGACGGACGACCTCATGTGGACCGAGGACGTCGAGGAGGACGGCTGGCCGTCCGCCATCCGCGAGGCCGTCGAGACCCTGCGGAGCTGACCCCATGCTCCGTCCCTACGAACGCCAAGCCCTGGTCTTCCTGACCATTGCCCCGCGGATGGTCGGGGATCCCGCATGGGATCCCCACTTCGCGGTCCTGGTCAGGGATGGCTTGGCGGTCATCAGGGACGGGACGTACCACATCACCGCGTCTGGGCACAAGGAGCTGGAACGCACCGATGTGGTCACTGGTGAGCCGATTCCCCCTGGAGGTACGGCCTCCCTGGAGGCCCGCAGGGGCTGGAGGGCACAGGTGCTGAACGCTGCGTTCGACGTAGCGCAGAAGCAAGAGCGTCTCACCATCGTGGACATCCGCGCCGAGGCCAGCGGCGCAGGTGATCCACATCATCCCAACGCCTGGGGTGCTATCCTGGGGCTCGCCCAGAAGCAAGGCTGGGTAGAGCCACTCGAAGAGTGGACGAAGTGCAAGGGCCACGCCAAGAGCCGCCAGGTCAGGGTGTGGCGGTCGAAGATCTTCCGGAGGAAGTGATGAGCAACGACGGGCCGTGGACCAACAAGGGTCTGGACATCAACGAGAGCGTCATCCCGACGCCGGGCAACCCCATGGGGCACAGGCTGACCCGCCTGCCGTCTCAGCGCACGGTCCTTCCCGGCCTCAAGGGCGGCAAGGACAGCCTGGGTGAGGTCAAGGCTCGCCCGCCGGTCTACGGCGACGACTGGCAGCTGATCGCCGAGCTCGAGAAGTTCGGTGGGCCCGGCGCCGAGCAGATGCTCTTCGACATGCCGTGCATCGCCTGCGGCGTGAAGCACAAGATGCTCGTGAAGCGGGCCTACATCAACGAGGTCAGTGCGATCAAGTGGATCTGCTCGTCCTGCCAGGCCGGCGGCTTCGTTTGGGCCACCGACGTCCCGCAGGACAGCTGGCTCCAGTACCAGGTGGTCAAGCAGTTCCCCGACGACACGCTGATGCGCCACCTGCGCTTCTCGCCCAACCATCGGGACGCAATCCACAAGCCCATCGACGACGTGGAACTCCACGCTCGCGGGCTCCCTACGAAGAAGGGCAAGAAGAAGTACCTGTGACCAGCCACTGTGAACACTGCGGCGCCAAGATCGTCGAGTACAAGCACGGCCTGACCAAGGTCTTGGTCCGTGGACTCGTTGCTCTGGCAGCACTCGGAGGGCGCGGCAAGACTGCCGAGCTCGACGAGAAGCGCAGTGTCATGGACAACTTCCAGAAGCTGCGGTACTTCCAGCTCGTCAGGAAGACAAGAACTCCCGGGGTCTGGACCATCACCGACCTCGGCTACGCATTTCTCAACAAGGACACCCAGATCTACGAGTATGTCTGGACCTTCCGTGGTGAAGTGGTTCGCTACGAGGGCAGCGCTGTCTGGATCGACGAGGTAGTTGGAGTCCAGACCTGGGAAGACTGGCATTCGGGAAGGTTTGAGCGGCCTGCGGCCGCGGGAGGTGACAACGCATGACTGCACTACTGCCCCTGATCGACAAGTTCCTCGAGGAGGGCGATCCCGCCGTCTACGAAGGCGCGATCAACACCAGGTTCGACGCCGAGCGGATGATCGTCGAGTGCGGCAAGAACGCGAAGGCGAAGGGCTTCTGGGACGTCCACCAGTTGGAGGGCGAGGACATCATCGCCCAGGTCCTCGTGAACGAGGGGTACCTCGACATCGCCGACAGGGTAGCCTCGAAGGTCGGCCAGGCCATGGCGAAGGCCAAGCTCCTGGGCGATCCGATCATCTTCCTCGCCCTGATGATGACCGAGTGCGGCGAAGCCATCGAGGCCGTCCGTCGCGAGAACCGCATCGGCAAGGACGGCATGTGGGAGGAGGTCGCCGACGTGCTGATCCGCCTCTTCGACTTCGTGGCCCGCTACGGCCCCGAGGACGACGTGCACCCTAGACACTTCATGGAGCTGGTCGCCGCCAAGATGGCGAAGAACGCCAGGCGCCCGCGCCTGCACGGCAAGACCTGCTGATGGCCATCTTCGCTCACATCGTGTGCGGAGCGCTGATCGCGCTCTTCACCGTCTTCATCGTCCTCATGGGCTGGGGAGCAATGGTCGCGGCCTTCGCTTCATCCGGCATCAGTCTGAAGGTGATGTGGATCACGGCCATCGTTAGCGGTGGCTGCGGCATCATCTCCTTCGCAGTCACAAGGAAGTAACCCCATGGCACAGCAGACCGCCACCGACGGCACCGTCTTCGAGAACAAGACCCCCGAGACCCCCGGCGTCTACCTCGCCGCTCGGAGCCTGGACGGCCCTCGCTTCTTCGTCCTCGTCGCCAGGATCCAGGGCAAGCTCTGGGGCCAGCTGATCGACGGTGAGGCGCAGGCCCAGATGTTCCCGGCGAAGAACCGCGGAACCCCGACGGTCAACCGCTTCAGGAACCTCCTGTGGGCCCGCGCGGACTAGACGTAGGGGACACCCTCTACGACGACCAGATCGTGAAGCTCGTGTTCGACGAGCTCATGCGCGAGCCGGTCTTCCGCGCCCAGGCTACCGCTGCCAAGGCGAAGGGGGTCGATCTGCTGGCCAAGGTCCGTGAGGGCATGACCCAGACGGACGACATCCTCCGGGACAAGGCCACGCAGTTCTTCGCGAAGCATCCGGAGCACAGGCGTGCTCCGTATGCTGTCTTCCTCGTCTACCTCCCGGACACCCAGGAGCACGAGGTCCATGTTCACGTAGGCAATGCCGCGATCACCGCAGCCAGGCAGAGCGCAGCCATGCAGCTCGTGAGCGGAGAGGTGGGACTCGATGTCGTTGACGGGTGACACCGGGCCGATCAACATCTTCGCCCACTCCAGGCCCCACTACCTGCAGCGATGCCTCGACAGCATCAAGCAGCAGACCGTGAAGCCCTGGAGCGTGACGGTGTGGGTCGACGGGGTGGAGAACAAGTTCTCGGGCAGGCGGACCTGCCGGCCGGAGGACCACGAGAAGGTCATCGAGGTAGCCGAGAACCACCCGGTCGTCACGGACCTTCAGGTCATGGACGAGAACCTCGGCGTGGCGATCATGCAGTTCGAGGTCTACGAAGATCTCTGCCACCGCAGGGATCTTCACCGGTTCCACACCTTCCTGGACGACGACGTCGTCCTGGGGCCGGACTACCTGCGACTCACGGAGCTGCTGATCCCCTGGCTCATCGAGGACGACACCCTGTTCTCGGCGACGCCCGCCTTCCGGCGGACCGTGGCCCTCGATCGGATCCCTTTCCATCTGGACACGGTGGAGTACGGGGAGTTCAACTGGATCGGGTACGTCATGGACCTCGGGAAGTGGGACAC
>QJVU01000218.1 GCA_003235605.1 Planctomycetota bacterium
GCATAGGTCAGGTGGTAGCCGTGGTAGGAGCCATTCGTGGTGTGCAGGTCCATGAAGAGATGGGGGTCGTACCGGTTCCAGAGTACGTGCGTCGCCCTGGTCTCACGAGCCGCCACCTTGATGAAGTCGCGGTTGAGGTCAAAGCCGTGGGCGTTCGGCCGCATGCCGACGCCGCCCACCGGACCGTTCTGGTTCCGGCGGTTCTGCTTCGATATCTTCTCATTGCCGTCGGCGTTGAAGACCGGCACCCACAACAGCACGGCGTGCTGCAACAGGTCCTTGTGTTGGCCGTTGGCCAGCTCCCGCAGCAGGACAAGCACCGCCTCCTTGCCCTCCACCTCGCCGGCATGGATGTTGGCATTCACCAACAGGCGGAGCTTCGGCGACTTCATGATGGCCTCATCGTCTGCCAGCGACGGCTCGGAGACGATCACCAGGGCAAGGTCGCGGCCCTCGGTGGTCTTGCCGATGCTCGAGCGCCGCAGGCGCTCCGCGTGGGGCAGCTTGCCGAGAGAATCCAGAAAGGCAGTGACGTCTGCATGGCGCGACGTCTTCTGGTAGCCGCTGGCCTCGGCGACGGTGCGGGGGCCAGGTTCCTGCGCTTGGACTGTCATGACCATAACCAGGACCAGGACCAGGACCAGGACCAGGACCAGGAGGGCGGGTGGACGTGGGAGCACGGTCCCACTATACCGCGCTGCAAATGACCTTCGCACGGGACCGCAACACGCTTACCATGTAGCGATGACCCCGCCACGCCACGACTCGGACTACGCCCGCACGATCGCCAACTTCTGCCTGCGCGACCATCACGCCCCCGCCGAGGGTCTGCGGGAGTCCTTCCCCACCGATGAGCTCTGGCAGGTCATGCGCACGGCCGGGACGTCCCTGTGGCTGGACACCGGCGACGTGGACGCGATCCGCCCTCTCTGGACCCGGGAGTTCCAGGCCGTCACCACCAACAACACCCTCCTCAACAAGGAGGTACAAAAGGGCATCTACGACCGTCTGGTCCCGGATGCCGCCCGCACCATCCGGAATACAGGCACCGTGGGTGACGACCTCCTGGTGCAGGAGATCGCCTTCATCCTCAACGCTGTGCACGGCCTGAAGCTGGTAAGGACCTTCGATGCGGATGTCTCCGTCGAGCTGCACACCAACCTGGCGTTCGACGCCGATGCCAGCTACCAGTGCGGACGACGATTTGCCGCCATCTGTCCGGATCGTTTCATCGTCAAGGTGCCGCTGACCCCCGAGGGCCTGATTGCAGCCCACCGGCTCCGGGACGACGATGTGCGGATCAATTTCACCCTCGGCTTCTCGGCCCGGCAGAACCGCCTGATCGCCGCGTTCTCCCGACCCAACTGGGTCAACGTGTTCATGGGTCGCCTGAACGCATTCGTTGCCGACAACGGCCTTGGTGATGGCAACAATGTTGGCGAGAAAGCAACCCTGGCCAGCCAGCGGATGCTGGATGCCCTGAACCGTGCGCGGAGGACGAACGTCAAGCAGATCGGCGCCTCGATCCGCAGCGGCCAGCAGTGCTTCGATGTCTGCGGCGTGGACGTGCTGACGATCCCTACATCCGCGGCAAGGGAGTTCAAGGACATGAACCCCGACCCGGTCGGGATCGTGAGCCGGGTCGGGAACGACCCCCCCGTCACGCTGACAGCGGGCTTCGACGTGGAGAAGGACGGCCTCTCCGCGTTCTGGAGCGTATCGGCGGACCTGGAGGCTGCCGTCGACTCGCTGAGCCACAGCGAATCACTCACCGGCGACGACATTCGCCAGCACTTCCGCGAGCACGGCGTGCCGGACCTGTTCCCGGACATGACCCTCGCGGACCGGGACCGGATCCAGCGGGAGAGCAAGATCCCCAGGCGGGATTCCTGGCGGGAGCGGGTCGCGGCCGGCAGCGCCAGCTGGGATGGCCTGTTGACCGAGGCTGCGCTGATGAGCTTCGCCAAGGATCAAGCCGCGCTGGACGACCGCATCAGGCAGCTCCTGTAGCCGGGGTCATGTCCTCGAGGCTTACCGGGTTCCCCACGAGCCCCTCGATCATCGACAGATAGTCGTCTCGCGGGATGGTGGCTGCGCCCATGGTCCGCAGATGCTCGGTGAGGATTTGCACATCGATGACCTCCACGCCGCGACCTGCCAGGGAACGCACCAGGGCCACCAAAGCGATCTTCGAGGCGTCGGTGCGGCGGTGGAACATGCTCTCGGCAGCGAACAGGCCACCGCGGTGCACGCCGTAGATGCCGCCGACGAGGTCCGCCTCGCACCACACCTCGAGGCTGTGGACATGGCCGAGACGATGCAGCTCCTCGTAGGCAACGATCATTTCCGGGGTCAGCCAGGTGCCGTCGCTGCGGTTCTCACTGCAGGCCCGGATCACCGCGGCAAACTCCTGGTCCCAGGTCAGCCGGAAGGCGTGGGCCTTGAGCCTGCGTTGGAGGCTGCGCGACACGTGCAGCCGCTCGGGTCTCAGCACTGCCCGTGGGTCGGGACTCCACCACAGCTGCGGCATGCTCTCGTCGTACCACGGGAAGATCCCCCTGTCGTAGGCATGAAGAAGGCGCTCAGGGGAAAGGTCGCCGCCGACAGCAACCAATCCCTCGGCGTCGGCGAGGCGCGGATCCGGAAACTCCAGCGGAGCACCGGGTGAGAGCAGGACGGGCAGCATGGCTCATTGCTTTTCCCGGAGCCGGCGCAAGACCGTGGATTGTTCCTGGCGGTCGGCCAGCTCCAGGATGTCCACGTCGCCATCGGCACGGTTGGTGAAGTAGACCCGCAGCTTCAAGGCGGCTCGGAAACTCCAGATCGGGGGCTCCAACTGCTTTGCCTGCAGACCGGGATAGCCAGGTCCCTCGGTGCAGAACAGCAGGATGGCCTGATAGGCGGCCTCGACCGCTCGGCGGTCCTTGTTCTCCAGGGATTTGTAGAACGCCTGGGTGAAATGCGGCCTGCGGAAGCGCTCGGGGAGGGGTGGTGGCTCCGGTGGTGGCTCTTTTTTCCGGCGTCCCTTCGGAACCAGGGGCAGAAGCTGCGCCACCTGCTCCTCCAGCTCGCGGATCCTCGCCTGGCGCAGCGCCAGCATGCGGCGCTGTTCGGTCTCGACCTGGGTGAGCTCTTCGAATTCGCGGAGCAGGTCGTGGATCTCCACGGTCTGTGAGCGCAGCTCCGGGGTGGTGGACTGCCGGCCCTCGAGACGGCGGCGCAGCCTGTGGATCTCGCCTCGGAGGCGGGCCAACTGTTCCTGGCCTCGCTGCAGGAGGTGGTCCAGCTCTTCCAACCGTTGGCGCTGCCGGCTCATGATCTCGCGAGCTCTGGCGAGCTCCTCCCGCGTGTCGGACAGCTCCCTTTCCCTGCGCTCGAGGGCCGCGGCCGCGCCATCGGTCTTGGCCTTGTCCTTGGCCTCCTTCCTCTGCATCTCGTCTTCTGCCTTGCGGGGTTTCAGGTGTTCCGCCAGCAGCCCACAGGCCGCCTCGATGACCTCGGTCTTCGTGGTGTCTGCCACCAGGCCCGCCAGGATGTGGGCCGGGGCGCGGTCGATGCGGTGGCCGCCCTTGGGAGTGAGGCCAAAGCTCTTGGCCAAGTTCCGCAGAGCGGCGACCGGCACCAGTGCTGTCAGCAGCCGCGCAAGCGAGACCCTGCCGCGGTGGGCCAGGGCCTCTTCCAGCAGCGCCTTGCCGTCGACACCACCCTGGGTCACCGTCGGAGTCCCTTCAAGACGGCGGGCAACGCTACCGGGCCAAACGCCAGCAGGCGATCCCGGAACACCCGTCCATCGAAACGGTTCCCGAGGCGCTTGCGCTCCGCGGCTTCGAAGCCATCGATCATCAGGTAGCCCACCAGGTAGGACATGGGTCGCGTGGGGTTGTCGATATAACGCAGCACCTCAGCTTGGGCATTGACCGGGTCCAAGCCCGCCGCCTGGTCCAGCGTCTCTTCGGCCTCTGCCATGGTCATCTGGCCCAGGTGCAGACCCACGTCCACCACCACCCGCACCGCGCGCCATAGACGC
>QJVU01000409.1 GCA_003235605.1 Planctomycetota bacterium
GGAGCCGTGGTCGGGATCCTGGACGCGGCCACCGGCGCGCACCTGGCCCACACCACGCTTGCCAGCCAGAAGCTGCCCCACGAGGTGCGCTTCCCGAACGTCCCCGAAGGTGAGCACTGGGCGGTGTTGGCCCGCAACGAAAGCGAGCTTCGCTACGCGTACCTGAACCGCTCCCGGTTGCGACCCCGAGGGAATGCCAGCGACCACCGGACTGCGACATTGCGAGGACAGGTCCATGACCTCCTCGTAGAGCTCAAGGATCCCACGAAGCTCAGGCAGAACGAGTCCGATGCTGTCTCCCGCGGCGGGCCGGTGATCCTGCGCCGTCCTGACGATCCCCACTGGCGCTATCGCGAGCCCAAGGCAACCAACGACTCGGCCTGGCTGCTGCTCACCGACGATGCCGGCCAGATCCGTCTCCGCCAGCTGGGGGCGGGACGCTACCTCCTCTGCGTGGAGGGCTTCCAACGGGCCGGTGGCGCCGCCGCGACCGGCCTCCTTCCGGAATGGCTGCCGGTGACGATGGACCGCGACCGCGTCGTCACGCTCACGGGCTCGGTGCGCTGACCGGGACCAGCTCATGGTTCTGCATCCGGTAGACCTCGGGTGACACCGGACGTGGCGACTGCTGGCTCTGCTCCTGGCTCAGTACCGACAGGGAGTCGAGACTGTGCCGGGCTTCCTGGCCCAGCCACAGCATCTCTTGCTCCGGCATCGCGATCACCAGGCCCTCCAGCTGGTCCTCGCTGAACAGCAGCACCCGCGCCGCGTCATAACCATCGCCACTCCGCAACAGGACCGCGGGGTACTCACCGCCAGGCAGGGGAACCGCGTTCACCGAGCGCCGTGCCAGGTTCTGGCGCGCCAACTGGAAGATGTCCGCCTCGCTCCGACACCACAGCCGCAGGTGTGCCTGGCAGACAAACACCATGCTCCAGTCGTCGTCGATGACGTAGCAGACCGCCAGGTCCGGCCCCAAAGGCCGATGGACCAGGGACGAGTCGCCGAACGCCGGCCCGTTCTCCCGCACCCACGAGAGGCGCCGGATCTGGGGCAGGATGTGCATTGCCACCGCTGCAAAGGGATGGTCCTCCGCCCGATCCAGCGCGTGCTCCCGGATCTCGGCCAGCAGGTAACCCACGAGCTGGGGCAGTCGGCTCGGAAACGCGAGGTAGTGGCGGTGGAGCTGGTTCAGCGCCACGGGTACCTCCTGGCCCTGCACCGCCAGCAGGATGCCGAACGCCCCAGGGAGGGTGCCGCGAAAGTCCACGTCCTCGTGTTTGCGGAGCTCCGCGATCACGTCCAACAGGAAATTGGCCGCCTCGCCCAGCGCCCGGTGTCGGGGAGCAACCTGCCAGTGGTAGATCGCCCAGAGGACCACCAGCACCAGCAGGCCCACCAGCAGGATCCAGGTCCCCATGGGTCCTGTATCGGCTGCCTCGCCCCTGGCTCCGAAGAGCCACCCCGTTACCCTGGGAAGCCCAACCGATGGTTACGGTGGCACAGTCAACCCCCTTTCCCCGGGATCGGGAGCCTGCCTACCTGGACAACGCGGCCACCACCCGGCCCCTGCCCGAGGTAGTGGAGGCGATGGCCCATGTCCATCTCGAGCACTTCGGCAATCCGTCCTCCTCGCACCGGTTCGCCGAGGAACCCAAGAAGCTCCTGGAGGACGCCCGCGAGTATCTCCGCGGCACCCTCTCCGCGGGACAGATCGTGTTCACGTCCGGTGGCACCGAGGCGGACTGCCTGGGCATAGCGGGCGCTGCGAGGCTCCGATCCCCAGGCCGGGTCCTGGCCGCCGCGACGGACCACCCGGCGGTCCTTACCCAGAAGGACATCCTGCAGACCACCAACCATCGCCTGGTCCTGGTGCCCACGACCTCCCACGGCGACATGGACCCGGAGACCCTTTTCGACCACCTCGGCGCCGACGTCCGTGTGGTGTCGATCCTCTACGGCCACAACGAGCTGGGCACCCTCCCGGACCTGACAGAGCTGGTGAGTCTCACCCGAAGAGTGAGCCCCAACGCCCACATCCACGTGGACCTCGTCCAGTCCTACGGCAAGGTGCCCTTCGACCTGGACCAGGCAGACGTGGACTCCTGCGCGGTCTCTGCCCACAAGCTCCACGGTCCCAGGGGCGTCGGCTTCCTGGCTCTCTCCACCAAGGCGCGCATCGCCCCGCTCCAGCAAGGCGGCGGGCAGGAAGGCGGCCTGCGGGGCGGCACCGAGAACGTCGCCGGCGCCGTGGGCCTGCAGGTCGCCGCCGAGGCTGCACACACCCACATGGCGGAAACCGCCGCCCACACCGAGATGCTGGCCGAGCGCCTCTTCCAGCACATCCTGGAACACCATCCCAAGGCCACCCGCCTGGGCAACCCCGAGCGTCGGCTCCCCCACATCCTGTCGGTGCGGGCGCCGGGCGTCGCCGCCGCCACCTTGCTGGAGTACATGAGCGCCAAGGGCGTGGCCTTTGCCACCGGCGCCGCCTGCCACGGAATCGAGGCCGAAAAAGGGGGGAGCGGGAACCACGTGCTCGAGGCCATCGGCCTCCACCCCAAGGTCCAGGGGGAGGTCATGCGGTTCTCCTTCTGCCGCTACACGACCACGGACGAGGTGGATCGTGCCGGTCGCATCTTCAAGGAGTGCTGCGCCGAACTGGCGAGGAGGGCGCCCAGGCGCCAGCGGGCCGGAAACCCGTGAGCCATCCAGGCCAGAGCAAGGCCGCGACCCCCGCCATGGCCCAGTTCATGGCAGCCAAGGCCCGCTATCCCGGGACATTGCTGTTCTTCCGGATGGGGGATTTCTACGAGCTGTTCTACGAGGACGCCAAGACCGCCAGCCGGGACCTGGGCATCGCCCTCACCAGCCGCTCCAAGGGAGACAACCCCATCCCCATGGCCGGGGTGCCGGTGCGCTCCGTGGAGACCTACCTGAAGCGCCTGGTCCAGTCCGGGCACAAGGTGGCGATCTGCGAGCAGACCCAGGACCCCAAGGAGGCCAGGGGCGTGGTCGACCGCCAGGTGGTCCGGGTGGTCACGCCCGGCACCTTGACAGAAGACGACCTTCTCGAGGCGGGCCGGGCCAACTACCTCGTGGCCCTCCACCGGGAGCGCAGCCGACTCGGCCTGGCCTGGGTGGACCTCTCGACCGGTGCCTTCAGGGTCCACGAGCAGCCTGCGGGGCGCCTGGCCGACGAACTGAATCGCCTGGAGGCGGCGGAGGTGCTGGTGGCCGAGGACTCCGAGCTTTCCCAGGAAGTCTCAGGCCTCACCCATGCCCTCGTCACCCAGCGTTCCCCCTACGACTTCGGCGCTGACACCGCCCACGATGTCCTGACGAGCTTCTTCCACACCAGCACCCTCTCGGGCTTCGGCATCGACGACATGCCTCTGGCCGTGGGCGCCGCCGGAGCGCTGATCGCCTACCTCCAGGAGACCCAGCTGGCGGCCCTCCCCCACATCCGCAAGATCGAGGTCTTCCCCCAGGGGCGTCTGATGCGTTTGGATCGCGCCACGCGGAGCAGCCTGGAGCTGGTGCAGACGATCCGGACAGAGACCGGCGGCACGCCGCTGATGCGCATCCTGGATGCCACGCGCACTCCCATGGGCAAGCGTCTGCTCCGGGATTGGCTGCTTTCACCCCTGACCGAGGTGGACGAGATCGCAGTGCGCCAGGGGGCGGTGGCGGAGCTCTTCGAGCGGCCCCAGATGTTGACCGATCTCGGGGAAGCCCTCGGAGGGATCCTCGACCTTCAACGGCTGACAGCCCGGATCTCCTGCGCCCGCGCCAACGCCCGCGACCTGGTCGCCCTGAAGCAGAGCCTGTTGCGCCTGCCCCTGGTGAGGTCTGCGATCGCCGAGTGTCGCAGCCAGGGACTCGCGGGGGCCCACGGCGACCTGGACGCGCTCGAGGACGTGGCCTCGGACATCGCCGCCTGCCTGGTGGACGAGCCACCGATTCCCATCAAGGAGGGCGGCCTGATCCGCCCGGGCTACGACCCGCAGCTGGATGAGATCCAGA
>QJVU01000384.1 GCA_003235605.1 Planctomycetota bacterium
GAAGTTGGCCGGCAACAGGCAGATGGCCGCGCCGCGCAGGATCGCGGCGGTGTCTCGGAACTGGGGCTCCTTCTGCTCGAGCCAGCTGCCTAGCCAGGCGAGGCCCGCGGTGAAGCCTCCGAGCAGGCCGGGGAGGATCGTGTAGCGGACCAGCCAGGTACGGTCCCAGCTCTGGTAGGCGACCAGGGAGCTGCCCACCACCAGCAGCAGGATGCCGGTGACGACGTACCAGTTCTCGAGGAAGAAGGGCCGCAGGTGGTCCTTCCACAGCGTGGGGCCCTCGGCCGGTGCCGCTCCGGACACCACCTCCTGCCCGGTCTTCCCACTGGACCTGGTCCTCGCTGCTGCCGTCCGCGCGGTTGCCCCTCCGGTGGACGCCGGAGGTAGGGTCTCGGTCGCGGTCAGCGCCAGCCGCTCCGGTGGCGACAGCTCGGACTTCCACCGGCGGGCCACGTCACGGGGGTCGGCACCGCGGGCAGCCTCCTGGCAGGCTGCCTCCAGCAACTCTGTCGTCGTCGTGCCGGTCCCCGGGGCCAGCACATGGTGCAGCAGCGCCAGCTCGGCGGAATACGTGGCGGGGGTCTGGTCGGTGGCGTCCAGGGCCTGGCGCTCGTGAAAGAGCTCCCGCTCCCAAGAGTCCAGCCAGAGCTTCCAGGCTTGCCAGTCCTGGTTCATGGGCTGTCCGAACCGGAGGGCCAGTGCAACACTGGCACGGTCCTGAGCCCATGGCTCGCGGCACATCCCTACCAGGACCGGCGCGACCCTGTCGCTGGGCCAGTCCAAGGCCTGGTCCAGGACCGCCTGCTGCTCGCGGCGGGTGCCCGCCGCCTCGAACTGCGCAGCCAGGGTCCCCAGGGCCTTGGCCTCTGCGCCGGGGTCCAGGCCGAACTGCTCCCACGGAATGTCCCAGGTGGCGGCGGACTCGAGGCGCTCGCGACAGCGGTCGTCGACGAGCCCCCGGACCCGGCCAAGCTCAGTCCCTCGCTGGGCCAGGTAGTTGCGGTCCCGCAGGAGGCGCAGGAGGGGCATGAGCTCCCGCAACGCGGCAGCCCGCCCGGGCCAGGGTGAGGCGGGATCCAGGTGGAAGCCGTCCAGCAGTGTTCGCAGGTTCTCCGGCACCTGTCTTGCGCTGACGCGCAAGGTATGGGCCTCCTGCGCTGCCCGAATGAGGGCAGCCAGCAGGTCGTGGTGCAGGGAGGCGCGGGCCTGGCTCTTGCCCGGATGGTCGTCCAGGGCGCTGAGCAGCAGCTGCAGGCTCGGGGGACTCTGGGGATCTGCCGGCGTCACCTCCACGAGGACGGCCAGCAGCCTGGCTGCCGGCAGTGTTCCGGCCGCCAGGTGCTGCACCAGCAACTCGCGCAGGGAAGGGGGGTCCAAGCGTTCCGGCAGCGTAGTGGGGCGTGCCCAGGAGGGAACCTCGAAACTATGTTTCGGCAAACCGAAACAACGGCTTCGCCCATGCCATCGAGGGTATTGGTCCTCCAGCGCGTTCTGCTTGAATAGTGTTCTCCAAGGAACCAAAGGCCACATTTTTTTCCCCTCCCCGCTGGCCCGGTGGCTGAGTCCCCGTGGGCCGGCGCTGCCCCCCCCTGGAGTGCGCTGTCGCGGTCGCAGTCCACCTTTGAGACCGTCTGTCCCAGTCCAGTCCAGTTCGACCGGAGCCTGACCGAAGGAGTGTGTCCATGACCCAACCCCGTCCGAGCCCGACGCTGCGGGTGCTTACGCGAAAGCACCTGAAGGCCATCCCACAGCTGCAGAACCTGCCCGAGGCGGACCGCCTCGCCATGGATGCGGTGGCTGCCGTGCTGCCGTTCCGGGTGAACAACTACGTCATCGACGAGCTCATCGACTGGGAATGCGTCCCGGCGGACCCGATCTTCCAACTCACGTTTCCCCAGCCGGGAATGCTCGAGCCCCGGGACTTCGCACGCATGGTGCAGTTGGTGGCCCGGGAGCGCCCCGAGGAGGAGATCCAGGCCGCTGCCAGGGAGATCCAGCGATCCCTGAACCCACACCCCGGTGACCAGCTCACGATGAACGTCCCGAATCTGGACGGCCAGCCCGTGGCTGGGGTGCAACACAAGTACAGGGAGACGGTCTTGTTCTTTCCCTCAGCAGGACAGACGTGTCACAGCTACTGCACGTACTGCTTCCGCTGGGCCCAGTTTGTCGGCCAGGACGAGCTGCGTTTCGCCGCCAGTGAGGCCGAGACGCTGGTGCGCTACCTTCGCTGCCACCCCGAGGTGACGAGCGTGCTGTTCACCGGAGGTGACCCCATGGTGATGCGCACCCAGGTGCTGCGACGCTATGTCGAGCCACTGTTGGCACCCGAGTCGGGACTGGAACACATCGAGAGCATCCGCATCGGCAGCAAGGCCCAGGCCTACTGGCCCTATCGTTTCACCACGGATGCCGATGCCGACGATCTGCTCCGGTTGTTCGAGGAGGTCCGCGAGGCCGGCAAGCACCTCGCGTTCATGGCGCACTACAGCCACCCCAAGGAGCTGTCGACGACGCCGGCGCAACAGGCGCTGCGGCGCATCGTGGATGCCGGTGCCGTGGTGCGCTGCCAGGCGCCCCTGATCCGTCACGTCAACGACGACGCGGATGCCTGGGCGGCGATGTGGAGACTACAAACGCGCTTCGGAGCCGTGCCGTACTACATGTTCGTGGAGCGGGATACCGGAGCTGCCGAGTATTTCGAGGTACCCCTGGCCCGAGCCGTGCAGATCTACAACGACGCCCACCGGCAGATCTCGGGACTGTGCCGCACGGTGCGAGGACCCTCCATGTCGGCTACGCCCGGCAAGGTAGTGATCGATGGCGTTGCCACCATCCGTGGCGAGGAGGTATTCGCCCTGAGGTTCCTGCAGGCCCGGGACCCGGACTGGGTGGGTGTGCCCTTCTTTGCACGTTTCGACCCCACCGCGACCTGGCTGGACGACCTGGTGCCGGCATTCGGCGAGGGCGAGTTCTTCTACGAAGAGGGCCTGCGCAGGCTTCGGCTCCGGCAGCGAGCCCACGATCTGCATCTGGTGCAGGACTACGACGACACCATGTGGTCTGTCAGCCTGTAGCGCTGCGCCGGTCCGTGAGCGCAAGGAAGAGAGTAGCCAGGAGCGCAAGCCCGTAGCCAGCTGCCCCCGACCAGTAGGCTGTGGCGATGCCGAAGGTCAGCGAGATCGCGGTGGCCAAGACAGAGGCGCACACGGAGGTGGCGCCGTTGATGCCCCAGAGCCAGGGGGTCAGGTCCCGGTCTCGCCGCTCGGCCATGCGGATGCCGAATGGGAACGCGGTTCCCATCGGCAGCCCCAGCAGGAACACCAAGCCGCCGGCGACCATGATCCTTACCTGGGTGGTGCTGGCCTCGTGGGCCGCGATGACCTCGCCGGCCAGCGTTCCGAACAGGTAGAGGAATGCCAGGAGCAAGAGCAGGATGAGGCTCGCGGGCCCGTAGACCCGCCTGCCGCCGATCACTTGGCTCAGGTAGGCGCCAACACCACCGGAGAGCAGCAGGGCGAACAGCACCACCGCCAGCCCGTAGGTCGGGTGGCCCAGGAACAGGATGAGCCGCTGCATGAGAGAGATCTCGATCAGCAGGAAACCGAGGCCGATGCCGCTGAAGAACAGCAGCAGCGGCAGCGAGCCCCCCACAGGCAACCGGCCCATGGTGAGCAGGAGCGGTACGACGATGCACACCAACGTGAGCGCACAGACCACGACCAGCAACCTACCCAGCCACTGGACAGCGGTGAGGTTGTGGGGTACGGCGGCCTCCAGGGTGCGCCCGGGGACCAACAGGTCCCGCAGCCGCAGCATGTTGAAGAAGAACGGGCGTTCGTCTGTGGGCGCCGAGATGTCGAGCGGGAAGCTGGCAGCAAACCGGTCCAGGTTTTTTCCGGAGGCCAGTTGCTCGAAGGTCGCGTCCGTAGCTTGCCGAGGGGAGACCACGATCTCGAAGTCCATCTCTTCGACGAGCTTCTCCAGCTTGTCCAGCACGGCTGCCTGCAAGGGTCTCCGG
>QJVU01000013.1 GCA_003235605.1 Planctomycetota bacterium
ACGGCCGGATCTCGCAGGAGCGCCCGAACCTCCATCAGCTGCTCTGCGAGGGCGGTGAAGGGGTCCTTCGGGAAGGGCAGGTGGACGGCCTCGGACGCCGGATCCACACCGGCCTCCTTTGCCACCTGGACCAGGGCATCGTGGAGACCACCGATATGGTCCACCAGCTTGTTGGCCACCGCTTGGCGCCCCGACCAGACCCGGCCTCCGGCAATCTGACGGACGTCATCCTTCGGGAGCTTCCGCGAGCGGCTCACATGGCCCAGGAAGCGCTCGTAGACTTCGTTCACGAATCCCTGCACGGTGGCTTTCTGGTCCTCCGTCCAGCGCCGGTCCAGGGAACCCATGGACGGCCCGTCGTCCAGCGCCACCAGTTCCTCCTTGAGGCCCATCTTGGCCATGAGCTTGCCGAGGCTGGGCTTCAGGCCAAAGACGCCGATGGAGCCAGTGATGGTCCCCTCTTCGGCGAAGATGGGACGGCCGAGGCACGTGATGTAGTAGCCCCCCGATGCTGCTACATCGCCCATCGAGATTGCCACCGCTTTCTTCGCAGCCAGCTGCTGGAGGGCCAGCAGGATCGCCTCGCTAGCGGTGGCCGATCCCCCCGGCGAGTTGATGCGCACCACCACTCCCTTCACGTTGTCGTTGCCCGCCAGTTCCCGGATCAGCTTCACCGTGGGGCCGGACACGATCATGCCCTGGGTGTCCTGCACACCGTCCATGATCGCCCCCGAGAGATGCAGAACCACCAGCTCATGGGTCACCGCAGCCTTCTGCTTCGGATTCAGTAGAGTCGACATCAGCTGGAAGACGTTCACCGACTTGTGCTTCCTGGCTTTCTTCAGAACATCCACGAACGCCAGTCCCTCTTCCCCCACGGCCTTGACCAGCGCCTTCTTCGCCCCTACCCAGGGCACCAGTTCGTCCACCAGCCCAGCGTCCAGCGCCTGTTTCCCCGTGAACAGGCGGCGGGCCTGCAGCTGCCGGACCTGCTCCACCGTGAGCTTGCGACTCTTCGCCAGGCGGCCCACCAAGCTGCCGTTGATCGACTCCACCAGTTGCCGGTAGTGCTGGCGCAGGTGATCGCTCATGGAGCCGCGGGTGAAGGGCTCCACAGCGCCTTTGAAGTCGCCGCAGCGCACGACGTCGATTTCGACCCCCAGCATGTCGAGGGCATCGGCCAGGAACATCACGGACATCGATGCCGATGGCATGTCGAGCGCTCCCATGTCGGCCATCAGCACGCGGTCGCACAGGCTGGCGATCTGCACGCCGATGGGCCCGGCGTTCTCCAGGTAGGCATGGACCTGCTTCTTGGCCTTGCGGATCTTGGCAATCACCCGCTCCAGCTCCGCCAGTTGGGGGAGGTTGATCTGCGCTGCCCCGGAAAGGTCGAAGAGCACGGACTTGCAGCTCGCGTCCTCCGCCAGATCCTCGATGGCCTTCAGCACCTTGTAGAAGGACCTTGGTCTGGCCTCAGGGCCGCCCAGGAGAGCCCCGAGCCCCGCGGGCGACTGAGGCTGGTCCACGAACACACCGGACAGCCGCACCAGGTGCACGGTCGATGCGACCTTCGACTTGGCTGGCGCGGTGGCCGCGGGCCGCTCCTGCGATGGCAGGAGGGAGGCAAGGGCGAGAAAGAGAACGGTGGAGGCAGTTGCGCGCATCGGGTATCTCCTGTCGACGTCGGGGAGGGGTGTGGTCTACCCAGGGTGGCCTGCCGGGATTGACATCCGTCAGGCAACACGGGGGTTCTGGATCTTAGCCTGGAGCGGCCCGGGACATCCTAGAACACGTCCGTGTCGCCGATGCTGAAGTGCCAGTTGTCCTTGACCCAGTCCAGGTCCAAGCCCTCCTCGTACGGCTTGATGCACAGGTTGAACGGGCTGTTCTCGGCCACGAAACCATGGGACGCCACCTGCTGGAACACCCTGCTCCCAGGACGACACCACAGTTCCACCCGCTGCTGCCGACGGGCCCGCGCCTCGGCCACAGCATGGTTCAGCAGCCGCCGGGTTGTTGCGGGCTCTTCGTCCTGCGGGACCAGGAACTCGGTCAGAGCGAAGATCGGCGGACCGGTCCAGTTCTCGCGGGCGACGTAGAGGCCGCGCAGATCACCGGTTGCGTCCACGAGGCCAAAGGCCAGGTAGTTCGCGTAGGGGCAGTCGACGTATCGCCAATTCAGATAGCACGCATCCCGCACGATCCCCAACCGGACGCCCAC
Source organism: Planctomycetota bacterium (assembly GCA_003235605.1). Next base: position 2,225 of record QJVU01000013.1, read on the forward strand.
GGCAACCCGTTCCCAGAGCCGGTCCGCGCGCTCGTCCATCCGGTCGAGCCCCACGATGTCCGTACCCGGATCCCCGTACCCAGGGAGATCGGCGTCGTCGCGGTGCTGGAACAGGTTCCGCCCCAGGGCTCGCACCGGCGCGAACACCGGTTGGTAGGCCAGCATCCGGACTCCCACACGCAGGGCTCGCTTGTTGGGGAAGCCGTACCCAAAGGCGTTCTTTGCTGGCAGCCCGTGCGTCTCGAAGTAGTACCTGGCGGTCTTCAGGAACAAGCCCTCGCTCTTGAGGCCAGCCCGGTACTCTCGGCTCACCATCGAGTCGACACCCTGGCCACACTGCACGATTCGGTCGCGCAGCTTCGCCCTGCTTGGCACACATGCATAGTGCCCCACGATGCGGCCCCCCGCCTCCTCGGCTACCACGATCTCGTGTCCGCAGGGGTTCCGCTGGTATTCCCAGCGCCACTGCTCCATGGTGCGCGGCACATAGGCAGGGTTGTCCTCGGCGAACACCTCGTTGAGAAGCTCCAAGATGCGGGCTTCGTCTCCGGGCTTGTAGCTGCGGATGGTGTAGCTGCTTGCGGACAAGTGCTGCTGCCGGTGCTGTTGCTCTGGTTCGCACGCACTCTAGCCAGCAAGCTCAGCATGAGCTACAAGTTCGCGATCGACCAGCCCTTGCGATCGAAGCTGCTGACCCTCTCGAGCCGATAGATGCCGGAGCGATCCGTGAGTCCGTTCGTATTACCGCCGATGCACGCCGCTAGAACCTACCCGTGTTTTTCGTTGTGGTTGCCGCTGTGCTTGCTGCTGGCAGCCTGCGTCGTGCCTGCCCAGGCCGACAAGGATGGTCCGGCTGTCGGTCTGCGCACCAACAGATCCTTGATGGAGGCGTTGCAGCCCACCGAGGACGACCTCAGCCAGCGAATGACACCGGTGGTGCGGGCGGTAAGGGCAACTGCCCACTCGGTCGTCAGCATCTATGTCAAGGGGGGCGATGCCCTGGATCCGCGCACGATGGGTCGCGGGGCGCAGGTGCAGGGTCAGGGATCGGGGGTGATCCTGGACGAGAAGGGCTTGGTGATCACGAACTGGCACGTCGTGGCCGCGGCTACCCAGAACCCCCAGCTGCGGGTGGAGGTGCGGCTCCGGAACGGCGCCCAGTACCCGGCGCGGGTCCTCAGCCAGTCTGCCGAGCATGACCTGGCTCTCCTGCAACTCAGAATGAAGGAGTCCGAGCATGTCAAGCCCGTGGTTCTCGGCGACTCGAGCTCCCTGATGGTCGGGGAGACGGTGATCGCCATCGGCAACCCCAGGGGCCATGCCAACACCGTGACCGTCGGGGTCCTTTCGGCAGAGGACCGCAATATCAACGTGGTGGCGCCGGATGGCCGGGTGCGACAGTACAAGGGGTTGCTGCAGACCGACGCCGCGATCAACCGGGGCAACAGCGGTGGAGCCCTGCTGGACATCACCGGCAAGCTGATCGGGATCAACAACGCGATGGCAGCGGATAGTGAGAACATCGGCTTTGCCATTCCGGTCAACACCGTGCGTCGGGTGTTCAACGATGTGCTCCTCGCCTCGGAGAACCTGACCAGCGTGTTCCTCGGCATGACCGTGGATGAACGCGGTGGCCAGCCGGTCGTGACCCGCGTGGACTCGTTCGGACCGGCTGCCCGCGCGGGGGTGCAGGTCGGTGACCGGTTGCTGAGCGCCAGGGGTCAGTCCATACGAACGAAGCTCGACTACGCTCGCGCCGTTGTCGAAGCCCGGGCCCTGGAGCCATTCT